>NZ_JBDWLR010000041.1:0-34149 GCF_039973035.1 Sedimentitalea sp. | reverse complement strand
GATTTGCTTTCATCGACGCCTGGAAAGAAGAATGGTCTGTCGAGTTTCTCTGCCAGATTATGCGGGTCACATCGCGGGGGGGGCGTGCTTGGCAGGTGCGCCCGATGAGCCAACGTTAGCATGATGATATGGTGCTTTTGGTCCATATCCGTGAGCAGTACCGCCTCAGCCTGGAAAGCTATGGGCGGCCGCGTATGACCGAAGAGTTACAAGAATTGAGCTTGAATGTCGGTCACCGTCGCGTTGGTCGTTTGATGCGTGAGAATGGCATCAAAATCGTCAGAACCCAGAAATACAAGGCGACGACCATTGCCCGGCAGGCGATTGCAAAGCAATCTGCCGAGAGGGGGACAGCAATCACACGTTCAACATTGCGCCCAATTTGCTGGATCAGGACTTCTCAGCTGATGGTCCCAACCACAAATGGGCTGGAGACATCAGCTACATCTGGACCAGCGAAGCTTGGCTGTATTTAGCCGTTAACCTTGATTTGTATTCTCGCCGCGTCATCGGTTGGGCCGTTAGTAACCGCATGAAGCGGGATCTGGCGATCCGGGCGTTGGACATGGCGGTGGCCCTGTGACAGCCGCCCAAGGACTGCATTCATCATACGGATCGCGGGTCGCAGTATTGTTCCAACGAGTATCAAAAACGTCTGAAAAAGCACGGCTTCAAGGTATCAATGAGCGGCAAAGGTAATTGTTACGACAATTCCATGGTTGAAACGTTCTTTAAAACCCCTTCTCGGGACATTGCTACGCAATACCCTGAGGTATCTCGCCTGTGCAATTGATCGTATGCCGCTTTGGACAACGCTAAATCCGTACGAAGTTAAAGGACGCCCGGCCCCAACGCGATTTGTAAAAAACAACCGGATGGTCCAAGGAAAACTCAAGCCATCCAGCGCGATCTAAATCTCAACCACATTGGTCAATTCAAATTTCGTGACATCGACAAGCCCAAGATCACTGATCCGCAATTCAGGAATGACAACGAGTGCCAGCAGAGAATGTTGCATATAGGCATTGTTCATTGTGCAACCGCAGACGGCCATCGCCTCGATCATCTTTTTGGCTTGGGCTGCGACCTCGGCGGCGGGTTTGTCGGACATCAGTCCCGCAATCGGCAGTTCGATGAGCGCAAGTTCTCTGCCGTCTTTGAAAACGGTCACACCGCCGCCGACGTCACCCAACCGGTTTGCCGCAAGCGCCATGTTGGCGCGCGATGTGCCGACAACAATCATGTGGTGACTGTCGTGCGCCACGGTCGAGGCGATGGCCATGTCGCCGGTATATCCAAAACCAGATACAAAGCCGTTTGACACATGGCCCGTTCCGCGATGGCGTTCAACAAGTGCGATTTGACAGACTTCGCCCGTAGCCTGCACCCGGCCTTCGGTGACGGGAAGTTCAAAGGTCAGCGCTTTGGTTGGAGCTTGATTTTCAACCACTCCAATCACTTTGGCGGTGACGGCGTTCGCGCCTTCGGGGGCTGGAATATCAAAATCCGCCTCGTCCAGTGTTTTGCCCATATGCACGGTTTGGCGTGCGGTGTCTGGCCAGTTGAAATGCGGACATTCAACGGTGATCTGCCCATTGATCGCGACGGTCTTGCCGCGCGCAATTACCTGTTCGATCGGCAGTGATTTCAGATCAGAGGTGACAATCACATCCGCGCGACGGCCCGGTGCAATGCTGCCCAACTCGCGTTCAAGCCCGAAATGGGTCGCCGTGTTGATCGTCGCCATTTGCAAGGCCACCAGCGGGTCACAACCACACTCAATCGCATGACGGACAACGCGGTTCATGTGCCCGTCGTTCACAAGTGTTTCGGCCATGCAATCATCGGTACACAGGATGAAATTGCGGGGATCAAGACCGCGTTCTGTCACGGCGGTAATCTGGCTTTCGACGTCGTACCACGCTGATCCCAGTCGCATCATGGAGCGCATGCCGTTGCGCACCCGCGCCAGCGCGTCCGTCTCTGCTGTGCCCTCGTGATCGTCCGCTGCGCCCCCCGCCACATAAGCCGAAAACGCGGCCCCCTTATCGGGCGACGCATAGTGCCCGCCAACGGTTTTACCAGCGTTCATCGTCGCGGCCATCTCTGCCAACATCTGGGGATCACCATTAATGACACCGGGGAAATTCATCATTTCGCCCAAACCAATAATCCCCGGCCAACCCATGGCTTCGGCCACATCTTCGGCGCTGATCTCAAACCCTGTTGTCTCCAATCCGGGCGCAGAGGGCGCACAAGACGGCATCTGGGTGAAGATATTGACCGGCTGCATTAGGGCTTCGTCATGCATCATGCGCACGCCTTCAAGCCCAAGCACATTGGCAATCTCATGGGGGTCGGTAAACATTGTCGTGGTCCCGTGCGGGATCACTGCGGCGGCAAATTCAGCGGGCGTCAGCATGCCGCTTTCGATGTGCATATGCCCGTCACACAGCCCCGGGATCAGATAACGGCCAGTGGCGTCGATCGTTTGGGTATCTGGGCCAATGCAATGGGACGCATCAGGCCCGACATAGGCAAACCGCCCTTCCGCAATAGCCACCTGCCAGCCCTCCAACACCTCACGTGTCTGGACATTCACCAGTTTACCGCCCGTGATCACAAGATCGGCGGCATCCCGTCCCGCAGCTACAGCGATAAGACGCGGGGCAACATCGGCCCAAGATTGAAGATTCTGGGTCATAGGTTTTAGTCCAACTGTCTTTGAAAGGGTTAGGGCAACGTCGCCATGGTAGTTTTATAACGGTTCAGGACGGCGGGGATATCGACGTCCATGCAGATCTTGCACACCCGTTCTGAGAAAGCATGCGGTACCATTTCCCCGATGTTTTCGCCTTCGGTGATCACTTGAAGCCTGACGTCTCGCATGGTGAACAGTTCCGGTGCTTCGCAGGCGATAAGCGCTGCGGGGTCGTGCAAATAGCCCTGATATTTCCCAGTCACCGTCTCATAGAACCGCATGTAGAACTCACCGATGTCCTTAAGGAACCCTCCCGCTTTGGGAGACTTTTCCGCCATGTCATCGTAATCGCTTTGGAAAAACGAAATCTGGGTCGTCACATCCAGCCCCACGATGATGACGGTGCCAGTACCGGGGGCGGTCAGCACTTTGTTGGCGGCATGGGGGTCATTCCAGAAATTCGCCTCGGCGTGGGGGGTGACGTTTCCGCCCGCCTCAAGAGACCCGCCCATGATGACAAGTTGGCGCAGGTTGGCGATAAAGTTGGGATCGATATCCAACGCCAGTGCGATATTGGTCAGCGGGCCGATGGCGCAGACGGTCAATTCGCCCGGCTTACGCGCGGCCTCAGCCGCCAAAAACGCCGCCGCGCTTTCGGCTTCGGCAGTGGTTGAAATGGTGCGGTCGATCATGTCGCCAAAGCCGTGTTTGCCGTGAACATGGGCGCTGGGGGTGTTTGGCGTGATCTTAAGCGGGGTTTGCGCGCCACCATAGACGGGGGTTTGTGTCTGTACACTTTCCGCTAGCCACAGCGCGTTTTGCGTCGCGTCTTCGACCGTGACATTACCGAAAATGGTGGTCATCGCCACCAGGTCCGTTTGTGCAGAAGCATGCGCATAATAGAACGTCATTGCGTCATCGACGCCGGGATCTGTATCAAGAATTGTCTTCATTTGGGTATCCTTTCAGGACTTCTTGGACGTCTTGCAACGTCGGAATGGAATGTGCAGCACCATAGGTCTGGATCGACAGGGCTGCGGCCGCGTTCGCCATGCGCAAAGCGTCTATATCGGACAGGCCTGCCAACACAGCGCAAAGGAAAAAGCCGAAAAACGTATCCCCCGCCGCCGTGGTGTCGATGGGTTTCACCGGAAGGCTTGCGATATGAAGCGGCATTCCATCACGATAAAGAGTCGCGCCGTCCGCGCCTTTTGTGACGACAACGAGGGGGATGCCGATCTTGGCAATTGTCGTGGCCAGTGCCTGTTCCAACTGCGCAGCCTCGATCTCGTTCAACACGAGCAAATTAAGATGCTGTGAAAGTGACCGCACCAATTCGGCGTCAAAAGGGGCTGCGACAAGCCCAATTTTCATGCCCTTCGCACGGGCCTTTTCGACGGCGTAGTGCTGGTTGTTGGTTTCGTTCTGAAGAACCAGCCAATCTTCAGGTTTGGCTGTGACAAGACATTGATCGATATGGTTTCGCGAAATTTCGGTATTGGCACCTGCGCATAAGATGATAGCGTTTTCGCGGTCATCGTCTAGCAACACATAGGCTTCGCCTGTTGCATGATCCGCGCGTTCAATCGCCTCAGTCTTGAGCCCAAATCGTTCGATTTCACCTAGCGTATCAGCGTCGTCCTTATGAACTGCGCCGATATGGGTGACGAGCTGTCCCGCACGGTGCAGCGCAAGGGATATGTTCAACCCCTTTCCGCCCAAACACGTCGAGGCCTCGTGCCCAGCGAGGGTTTCACCGGGGCAGGGGAAACGCCGCACTTTAATAGTTTTGTCCCGATTGATCGAGCCGAGGTTAAATACAGTCGCCGACATCCTATTGCCCTTTCACATAAGGTTCGCCAGCGGCACGCGGCGGGATCGCCCGCCCGATCAGCCCGGCTAGAATAAGGATCGTCAGCAGATAGGGAAGTACGTCAAGCAATTGCCCCTGCACTCGGATTGTCGCGATCCGTTCGACCACATCAGGTCGCAGTGAAAGCGCTTGCAAATACCCGAACAGCACGGTCGCCCCAAGTGCATGCCATGGTCGCCATTTCGCAAAGATAAGGGCTGCAAGGGCGATATAGCCCCGCCCCGCCGTCATATCGCGCGTAAAGCCCGCCTGAAGGGATGTCGCCAGATAAGCCCCTGCGACGCCACATAAAATGCCACAGATAATCACAGCGCTATAGCGCAACCTTACGACCGAAATGCCGGCGGTGTCGACAGCCGCAGGGTTTTCACCAACCGCCCGCAACCGCAGCCCGAACCGTGTTCGGTACAAAATCCACCATGTCGCCGGCACCGTCAAAACAGCCAGATAGGTGATGATCGAATGGCCTGAGATCAGTTCAGAATAGATGCGCATGACCAAAGGTGCATCGTTAATCTCTCGGATCTTTGTCAACGCGCCGGGCCAATTTAGGGTCTCAAAACGGGCGGCCCCAGACAGCTGCGGCGTGCGCCCGCCTTGTGCAAACCAGCTTTGGGCGGCAACGACTGTTACACCTGCCCCGAAAAAATTGATCGCCACGCCAGAAATCAGCTGGTTCCCGCGAAAGGTGATCGACGCCAGCCCATGCAACAGCGACAGCGCAACGGCCCCTGCGACCCCGGCCAGCATCCCAACCCAAGCACTGCCTGTGACATAAGCCGCCGACGCAGACATGAACGCCGCCATCAGCATCTTGCCTTCCAGCCCGATGTCCACAACACCTGCGCGTTCTGAAAACAGGCCCGCCAAACACGCCAACAAAAGCGGAACTGCAAATCGAATGGCACCGTCAAGCACGGCAAGATCAAATAAGGCTGTTATATCCATCTTAGTCTTTAGTCCCTCTGGTTTGTGGGCCACGCAGCATGAACCATGCAAACTCAACAGGGGCACGCATCATGTTATTCAGCGCACCTGTGAAAATGATCACCAAGGCCTGAATGACGATGATCATGTCGCGCGGGATATTTGACTGCAGCGCAAGTTCGGCCCCACCTTGATAAAGGGCCCCGAACAGAACGGCGGCAAGCACGACGCCCATGGGATGGCTACGCCCCATCAAGGCGACAGCAATCCCAATAAAGCCCGCCCCCTCGACGGCATTCAAGACCAAGCTTTCGGCCTCTCCCATCACATTATTGATCGCCATCAGGCCTGCCAAACCGCCCGATATCATCATTGCTACAATGGTGATTTTCGACGCACTTATTCCGGCGTATTGGGCTGCGCGCACCGATTGGCCAAAGCATCGGATTTCATACCCCAGCCGGGTTTTCCAGATCAAAACCCAGACCGAAAATGCAGAGACAAGCGCGACGAGGAAGGTAATGTTCACCGGGGATTGTGCCGAAAACGGAATGCCAATGGGGGCCAGCAAATCGGCCAGCGACGGCAGGCTTGTTGTTTCGGGAAACTTGGCGGTTGCGGGGGCCATCCCTTCACCCTTGATGGGGCCGATCAACAGATAATTCAAAAGGCCCGCGGCCACAAAGTTCGTCATGATCGTGGTGATCACAATGTGGCTGCCACGTTTTGCCTGCAAATACGCAGGCCCCAGCGCCCAAAGCGCACCAAAGGCAGCCGCGCCGATGCTTGAGACCACCAGCGCCAGCGACCAATGCGGCCATGGAATATAAAGGCAGACCAAAGCAACCCCCAAACCACCCAACATCGCCTGACCTTCGCCACCGATGTTGAAGATCCGCGCCTGAAACGCGACGGCCACGGCAAGGCCCGTGAAAATGAAATTCGTTGTATAATAAAGCGTATAACCCCACGCGTAACTGGATCCGAACGCGCCGTTTACCATCACTTTGGCAGCCAGCCACGGGTTTTCCCCAATGGCCGCCACAAACAACGCTGAAATCACCGCCGCAGACAACAAAGATAGCATTGGGACAAAGACGATGTCCGCCCATTTAGGAAGCGCGAACATCACGCGGCCTCCTGACGCATACCGGCCATCAACAGGCCAAGTTCATTGGCATTGGTTTGCGCCGTCTGCCGCTCCCCCATGATTTCGCCATCAAACATGACGATAACCCGGTCAGTCAGGGCAAGAATTTCGTCCAGTTCGACCGACACTAATAGAATGGCTTTGCCCTGATCGCGCAACGCGATGATCTGCTGGTGAATGAATTCGATCGCCCCGATATCGACGCCGCGTGTGGGTTGGCCGACAAGCAGAAGATCTGGGTTATTCTCAATCTCGCGGGCGACCACCAGTTTTTGCTGGTTGCCACCGGAAAAATTCTTGGCTGCAAGGTAGGGATCGCGGGGACGCACGTCAAAGCGCTCCATCTTGGCGGCGGTATCCGCCTGAATGGCCGCGTCGTTCATCAACATCCCATGGCGGCGAAATTTCGGGCTGCGATGATAGCCAAAGGCGATGTTTTCCCATGCGGTATGGTTCATGATCAGCGCATCGCGGTGCCTGTCTTCGGGGATGTGACCGATACCCGCCACGCGACGACTGGCGGCATCAGATCCACGGCCCTTCAATGGCAAGGCGTCGCCGTTCAGTGTGATGTCGCCCTGTGCCGCCGAACATCCACCAAGCACTTCAAGTACTTCGGATTGACCATTGCCGCTGACACCAGCAATGCCCAATATTTCGCCCGCTTTCACGTCAAACGAAATGCTTTTGACCCGCTGCACGCCACGCTCGTCTGTCACGCTCAAACCCTTGACCTGCAACACAGCTGGGCCTGGTTTGGCCACGGCTTTGTCCACTTGCATCATGACTTTGCGCCCCACCATAAGCTCTGCCAGCTTTTGCGGTGTGCAGCCTGACGTCGGCAATGTGTCGATGATTTCACCACGTCGCATGACGCTGACCGTGTCGGTGATGTCCATAATTTCGCGCAGTTTGTGCGTGATCAGTATCGTGGTTTTTCCTTCGCCACGCAGGCGTTTGAGAATCGCAAAAAGCTGGTCTGCTTCTTTGGGGGTCAACACACCCGTTGGTTCATCAAGGATCAGGATTTCGGCGTTCCGGTACAGCGCCTTAAGGATTTCGACACGCTGCTGCATGCCGACGCCAATATCGGACACCAAGGCATCTTGATCGATTTCAAGCCCATAGTCCCGCGACAAAGCCTCAAGCGATGTGCGCGCATCCGCCATCGCACCACGCAAAACCCTGCCCCCTTCTGCACCAAGCAGGACATTTTCCAGCACGGTAAAGGTGTCGATCAGTTTGAAATGCTGGAACACCATGCCAATGCCCGCCGCGATAGCCGCTTGGCTGTTGGCAATCTGAACCGGTTGGCCGTTGATCGCGATGTCGCCTGTGTCAGCCCTGTAATAGCCGTATAAAATCGACATCAGCGTCGATTTTCCCGCACCGTTTTCACCAATGATCCCGTGAATTGTGCCGGGCATAACATCGAAGGTGATGTTTTTGTTAGCAACGATAGGGCCAAAGGATTTTGAGACATCCCGAATGGAAATCGCAGGGCAATCTTGGGGCATATTGATCCTCATGAAAGACAGGTTCTTCGTCGGCCGAACCGCGAACAGCCCGACCGACAGGGAGAACACCGACGTTAGAACTGCACGAAGGGGCAGCTTTCGTTTGACATGTAGTCGTGCACGACCAACGCACCTGACGTGATTGCGGCCTCGGCCTCGACCAGCGCTGTGCGCATGTCGTCTGACACAATTGCGTCGTTGAATTCGTCCAACGTGTAACCGACACCACCATTGGCAACGCCCATGACATTGATGCCTTCTGCGATCAGGCCATCCCCTTTGAGCGCGCTGAACACAGCATTGTCGACCCGCTTGACCATGGAGGTCAGCACCTGCCCGGGGTGGAGATAGTTCTGATTGGAATCAACGCCAATTGACAAGATATCCTGATCCGTGGCGGTTTGCAGAACACCCACGCCGGTGCCGCCCGCCGCTGCGAAAACCACATCGGCATTTTGACTGATTTGCGCCAACGTCAGCTCGGATCCTTTGATCGGGTCGTTCCACGCCGACGGCGTTGTGCCGACCATGTTCGTGATGACAGTGGCGTCCACATTGGCCGCCAGAACCCCTTCGGCGTAACCACAGCCAAATTTGCGGATCAGCGGAATATCCATGCCGCCGATAAAGCCGACAACATCTGTTTCAGACGCCATGCCAGCCATCAAGCCGACAAGATAGGACCCCTCATGTTCGTTGAACACGACAGAGCGGACGTTGGGCTGGTCCACCACCATGTCGATGATGACAAAATCGGTATCCGGGTAGACAGGCGCCACAGTATCCAAGGCCGCGGCCCATGCAAAGCCGGCGACAACAATCGGGCTTTTGCCAGTTTCAGCAAACCGGCGGATCGCTTGTTCGCGCTGCGCGTCTGAACTGATCTCAAAGTTGGCATAAGTTCCGCCCGTCTCGGACGCCCAGCGTTCTGCCCCTGTATAGGCGGCCTCGTTGAACGATTTGTCGAATTTACCACCAAGGTCAAAGACAACTGCGGGTTCCGCAATGCTCATCCCTGCAAAGCCCATAGCGGATGCGATGAGTGTCGATGTGAAAAGTGAATGTTTCATGTTTTGATTCCCCCCAGCGAATTGGATAGCGCCAGAAAAACGTTTGCGCAAACGTTTTTTTCCGTTAACGTCCAACCACTTTGAATACCTGTGATGCCGCAGAGCGCCTCAGGCTCACCAACAACGGAGTTAGAAATGTCATCTAAATTGAAGCTATCCACGGTCCTGGCATCGGGGTTTCTGGCCACAACAGCCGCTGCCGACACCACGTTGCACGTCATTCATATCAACGACCTTCACAGCCGGATTCAGCCAATCAGCCGGTTTGACGGCACATGCAGCGTTGAAGACAACACCGAGGGCAAGTGCTTTGGCGGCGTGGCCCGCGTGGCAACTGTCATCAACCAGTTGCGGGCAGACCTGGCAGGCGAAAATGTGATCGTTTTGGATGCGGGCGATCAGTACCAAGGGTCGCTGATGTACGCGACATACAAGGGCGATGCCGAAATCGAATTCATGAACACGATCGGATTCGATGCCATGGCTGTGGGCAACCACGAATTTGATGATGGCGATGAAGGTTTGGCCAAACTTGCCAACGGTGTGGATTTTCCTGTGATCTCTGGCAACATCGACGTCAGCCAATCAAATCTTTTGGCGGGAATCGTGGACAATCACGTGGTGCTTGAGGTTGGCGGTCAGCGCATTGGGATCATTTCGGCACTTGCGGCGGATACACCCGAAACGTCATCACCGTCTGACTCGGTTATTTTTACCAATGAGATCGAAAGCCTTCAGGCTGATGTCGATGCGTTGACGGATGATGGTGTGAATATGATCATCGCGTTGAACCACGTCGGCGTGAACATGGACATGGCGATTGCCGAAGCCGTGGATGGGATCGACGCCGTTGTTGGCGGACATTCCCACACCTTGATGTCCAACACAGACGAAGACGCGATGTCCTATCCGACGATGGTCGGCAATGTACCGGTCGTGCAGGCCTATGCCTATTCCAAATACGTCGGGCACCTGACGTTGGTTTTTGATGACGCGGGCAATGTGACATCAGCGACCGGCGACACGATCTTGCTGGATGCCTCTGTGGCCGAAGACGAAGCCATTGCAACGCGCGTCACCGAACTGGCCGGCCCTATTGATGATCTGATGGTGCAGGTTGTGTCGCAAAGCACCGCCGTCATCGAAGGATCGCGCGAGGTCTGCCGCGCGATGGAATGCGCCATGGGCAATCTTGTGGCCGATGCCATGCTGGATCGCACGGCGGACCAAGGCGTCGTTGGGGTGATCCAGAACGGCGGCGGCATTCGCGCCACGATTGACAGCGGTGAAGTGACCATGGGCGAGATCATTACGGTTTTGCCGTTCCAAAACACGCTGGCAACGTTCGAAGCCACAGGTGCCGACATTTTGGCCGCATTGGAAAATGGCGTCAGCGAAATGGAAGATGGTGCAGGGCGTTTTCCGCAGGTCGCGGGCATCACCTTTACTGTTGATCTGAACAATGCCCCTTTTGCGCGTGTGTCGGATGTGACCATCGCAGGTTCGCCAGTTGACGAAGCAGCGACCTACCTGTTGGCCACCAACAATTACATGCGCAACGGCGGTGATGGGTATGCGATGTTCGAAGACGCCACCAACGCCTATGATTTCGGTCCGGGTCTTGAGCGTGTCGTCGCCGACTACCTCGTCGAGAATGGGCCCTACACGCCCTACACCGATGGCCGCATCACAGTGATCGACGCAGAATAAACAAATCGGTTGTAAGCCCGCATCCTGATCGGGATGCGGGGTTACATTGTTTGAGAGCAGGCCAAAATTTGCGCTCTCTTGCGATAGTGTTCATCTTGCTCAGAACGTGTCACAACGCATGCACGCGCACCCCTTTCCAAGACGAGACACCGCATGGCAAAGATAAAAGAAGTTGCACAGCTCGCCAACGTTTCGATCTCTACCGTATCTCACGTTGTCAACGGCACGCGCTATGTCAGCCCCAAGACCAAAGAACAGGTGCAAGCCGCGATTGCGACCTTGGGGTACAAGGCAAATTCAGCGGCACGGGCTCTCAAGGCGGGGTCGTTCCAAACGATTGCAATGTTGGTCGAGCGATCCACAAATCCGTTCTTTTCCGAGGTCGTGCAAGCGTTCGAAGAGGTCTGTTTCAACGAGGGATTTCTTCTGACGATTTCCATTTGTGACGGGCAGGAAGAACGGCAAGTCGAGCAGATGAAGTTCCTCCAAGCCCGCGGCGCCGACGGCTATGCCATTCTTCTCGAAAGCATATCAGGCGGGCTCGCCAAACTGCTGCGTAACGAAAACCAGACTCCCACAATTGCCCTTGATTCAGGCGAATACGAAGACATCCCGTCCTTCAAGGATAACTCCTTCCTCGGGGGCCAAATCGCTGCCAGACACTTTGCCGAATTGGGTCGACGCCGCATTCTTGTGCTGGCAGGGCCCGAACGCCATTCCAGGATGATGGATCGACTTTCAGGGTTCCAACAGGAATGGTCCATGAATGGGTTCGATGTAGACGACGTCCGAATTGTTCACAGCCCATTGACGTTCTCGGCTGGTTTCAAGGCAACAATGGATGCTGGCACCAAGCTGGCCAAGGTTGATGGGGTCATGGCTCTGTGTGACGCGCTTGCCATCGGCTCCATGGCCGCGATCTCCCAACTTGGGCGACAGGTCCCCGAAGAAATAGCCGTTATAGGCTATGACAATATTGAAATGTCGAAATACACGTCGCCGACCTTAACGACCGTATCCCAGAGCGCCAGTCGATTTGGCCGCGCCGCTGCAGAGGCGATCATTTCAAATATCAAAGGCGAAAATACCGAAACAAGTGACCAACTGGTTCAACCGCGCCTTTTAAAACGCGGATCGACCGCGACATAAATAAATCAGACACCAAAACAAAGCCACCTGCCGGCGCGAGGCGTTGTTATGTCCGAACCTTTGCTTAGGGCGCTGTTCAAACCACATGTGCTTGCGCTTTCTTTGGGCAACCGTCTCGACAAGACAGTCCGCGACATATGTGTTCTTGCACCCTGCGATGACTGGTCAGATTGAGATCCAGCATGGTTGAGCCGTTTAAACGGCAGTTTTGGTGACAAATGCTGCGCCAGCAATAGCCGCGCGAGCAAAAGGCTGGAAAGTCCGCATAGCCGACCTTAACTGCGCCGAACCGTTGATTTTTGGTTGCCGCACTGCCGCAAGTCCGGTTTGAGCCCGAACTTACTGATGCTGCGGTGCGTTTTAATGTCTGCTCCCCAAGCGTTTGGGAAACAGACACAATAACAAGCGGTTCGTTATAATCCCAAGTCACTTAGGATGTGGCGGGTGATCGTATCATGTACTGCCGCCCGATCGGTGCCTGCCGGATCAGTACAAACCGGATCATCTTGTTCTTCTTGAAGGATCGCTTCGGCCATCGGCTTGCACAGCGGAAGCGCTGTGAAGTGCATCGCTGGTGCGATCGTATCGATTTGCGCTGTTGGCAGTAATGTATCAAATCCGCTTTGTACGAAATCGACCGCAAATAACCGATCCTCACCTTGGCCCAAGCCAATCAGACGAACGTTGTCTATGACATCTGTTGTTGCAGCACCATCCAGCCCCCAAATCAAACCGGGATCAATCGCAGTGACGTGCGTGACGCGCGGGTCGGCAAAAGACGCGTTCCATGCTGTTTCGCTTATGTCCTCAACGGAGACGCCGATTTGTGCGAGGCCTGCGCAGTGACTGGACTGAGCCTCATATGTCTCGCAGTGATCCACATATCCTGCATGGTCACCGCGCACGCCACCCATAGAAAGAGCGGTCCAGCCACCGTACGAAAAACCAGCCGCCATAATCCTGTTCGGATCAACATGCGTCGCAAATTTTGGATCATCTAAGAGTGTGTCCAGTGCAAGGCTTAGATCTTGCACCCGTGTCCAATGTTGCAAACCAAGACGCATATCAAAATCGCCCCAGGTCGAGTTCGGGTGATTAACGGAAACCACGATTGCGCCTTGTTCAGCCAATTGCGTTGCAAGCCAAGTCAACGACCGGATGTTGCCACCCATCCCATGGCTAAGAAGCACAACGGGGTGTTGCCCATCCTGCAAAGTGGCCTCTTCGACAACTGTGACACCGTGAAAGACTGCGCTGTCCGCGAAATCAAAGGCGCGTCCATCGCCCATGGATGGATACCAGATTGCGCCAATCATGCCTCTTTGATGGTGGGGGGCTTCGACGCTAAACGGGGCGTACCCCGCAGGTTCGGCTGAGATTGTTGTTGCGACTGTGCAAAGGGCTGCGGTGATTGTGAGGGCCAATTTCATGGGTCATGCTCCTATTAAGTTGCGATGACGCTATTTGGCCCAAACTCGTTGTTTCGTGCGTCCTAAAACCGGTTTAAGGTCGCCAAGATCCCGTCTTAGGTCGTAAACACAAAAAATATAAAAGCGACGGATCGAATAATGCCAAGCCTTCCTATACCTTTGATAAGCTCGCTATTTCTCGGGGCGTTGTTGATCCGTATTTGGTTCATTGACCGCAAGCATGGACCACTGGGCATTTTGCTAGGGGTATGCGCGCTTCAAGGTGTGATCATCTCACTTGCGCAGCACTATGGTGTTTGCGGATTTTCGTTACTTCAACCCGTGACAGCCACATTTATTGCACCAATGGCCTGGGTTGCATTTCAAACATCAGCAGTACGCCATCGCTTGCCTGTCGATTACCTTAATTTGCTTGGCCCTTTATGCGCTGCTGTCAGCCTTGGCGTTGCCCCTGATTTTCTTGATGTATTGATCCCCGCCTTGTCTGTTGGATACGGGGGGGCAATTTTGTGGGTAAGTCTGCAAGGACCTGACGCAATGCCACGGATGCGGCTGGAGGCGGGCGATTTGCCTGGTTATATCTGGCAGATCATTGGTGGGGCATTAATAGCGGCGGCGCTTACAGATGTGTTGATTGTAGGCGCACAGCTTTTTGGGGCAGGTTACTTACAACCATGGATCATCAGTATCTACTCCAGCGTCATGTTGTTGATCGTCGGAGGGTTGAGCCTTTCAACAGCGCTTGAGACCGAAAATACCGACGCGGGGGATGATGATGCCCAACCGCTTGTTTCGGATCAAGATGCAGAGATCATCGCAAAGCTTGATGCGCTCATGGCACAGCAAAACCTCTATCTGAATCCAGAGCTTACTTTGTCTTTGTTATCGCGCCGACTGCTTGTTCCTGCCAAACAATTATCTGCTGCAATCAACAGAACAACCGGGGGTAATGTCTCACGCTACATCAACGCAGCGCGGATAAAGGCAGCCCAAGCAAAGCTTGTGTCAGGTGACAACATCACCAATGCGATGCTTTCTTCAGGCTTTAATACCAAATCGAACTTCAACCGAGAATTTCTGCGGATAACGGGCAAAAACCCAAGCGAATGGCTCGCCCAGCAAAAGGCAGCAGACAACATGTAAGACTGACACTGATGCTCACACTGAGACGCTTTGATCACAGACGATAATGAACGTGTCGATCTATCTATTTTTCTGAAAGCAGTCATATGTGCAAGCGCAGCGAAAGCACATTTCGTCCGCTCTCTATGAGTTCGTGTACTGCGCAGAGAATGACCGGAATTGCAGATCCTATCGGGCAGGCGACATCTTGCTCCAGAAGGACGTTTTTCGGTCATGGCGGGACTCTAACGCTCGGAGATAGCTCTGATGCGTTGGGAAAAGCCCGTAATCTTCAATCTGGGCATCTGCCAATCCGCAATCCTTCAGATGATCTGCAGCGTGGCCGTAGCGCGTTGCACGGCCTTGACCTAACGCGTAATTGATCATGGCTCGCCATATGAGAACGGACGCCAATGGGTGGCGATCGCGCAAAGCTTCTGCCGCAGGCGTGAGGATCTCGTAGTGGTTGCCGTCGAGTTCATCGATGCGTTCTTGTATCAGTGCCGCGGCGCTAACATGGTCAGGCCATTCCAACAGGAAGCGCAAAGCCGTCATCGCATCCGGGAATTGCAGCGCGTGGGTCCTTGCACGATCCTCGGCCTCGATATCCTCAAAGTCGGGCAGGGCTTTCAAGTAGGCACGCAGATAGTTGGCGTTCAAAGTCTCGCAAAACCGCTTCCAGCGATGGGCTTGTGCATCGTTCACTCGGTCAAGTGCTATTAGGCAAACGATCAATACATCGTCCCATTTTTCTTGCCGAAATGCCCAACCCTCCAGATCGGCAGCTTCTAGCAACGCCAGCGCCTCTTGCGATTTACCTTCGGCCAGCAGCAGTTGCGCAACTTCGGCCGCGATGCCCGGACGGGTCAGATCGTCTTGGGAATACTGCGCGATATAAGCGCCTGTATCATCTTCGGCTATGGCGATATCTTGCAAGACCATCTTGATCAGCGCCGCCTTTTGTTCGGCGAGGTAATTGCCATTGCTGCTGCGCAGTTCGCGTAGAAAGTGGATTGCCTCATGTTCGTCATCCACGTCGTCAAGCGGCGCATCAGCATATGCCGCGACCAATGATTTGAGGTGAATAAATCCCGCCTCGCCGAGCGCAGGTGCGACCAGCCCGATGATCCCGTCGAATTCGCCATAGCCGTTGTCAGAAACGGCATCCCAGACTCGACTGGCAAGAATTGTCGGATCAAGCAGTGCGCGCTCGGCGATGTCGTCAAAGGCAAGGATTGCCCCCCGAAACACATCGCCGATATCGCCGCGACTGTCGTCCGTGCGTTCATAGATAGACGGTGCAAGTTCCAAAAACTGCCATAGCAGGTCAAAGGCTAGGGTAGGATCTGTAGGCCCGATTTTGCCAATGATCATATCGACTTGGGTCTGCAAATCCTTGATGAGTGCTTTGCGTTTGCGCCACCCAACAAAGCTTGTCGATCGACGCAAGGCTACAAGCCGTTTGCGCACATCGCGGCCCAATTCTGCGGGGCCAAGATCGTGGCTCAGCTCAAGACGCAGCCGACGCTTGATATCCGCACTGCCGGTGCTGACCTCCATTAACAGGTCCGCGAGACGATCTGACCCGAGGGCGCTAAGGTTCGCGTGATTCAGTGTTTTCTTAGACATGCCGCCAGTTTCGCATCAGTGCGAAGTGAAGGAAAGAGTGTGGTATTGGCCGCGGCACAGATAGAAAATGTAAGGTTGCTTTGGTAAAATGGAGTGCAGCACACCTGCAAGGGAGATGACGAAAATGGGCCGCTAACGGATCGTGGGGCCCAAGAAACATGCTCTCTTGTCGTTCTAGATCCTAACATGGGCATCCCAGCCTAGCGAATTGGATCTCGGCTTATCAATATGTTGTATCGCTTATTGGCAATACCCATACATGCTGATCCCGCTCCCATTAGTTTCTATATACCGAGTCGAACAAAGATGGAGGACGTGATGCTGCAGTCGTCATCAGTAGAAACCGACAAGAGTTCTCAAAATATTCAGTCGAACGACTATCATCAGATGCCTGTGACCGGGAAACAGTTGAGTTTCGCGCGTCAAATCTCCCAAAGAACTGGCCAGGTGTTGCCATGGGAAACGCACCAAGACCGCCAAGCACTGTCGCGTTGGATCGACAGCAATAGGTGACTTGGGTGAGTGGAAGCCTAAGCGTTCCCGTTTTGTTTTTATCCTATAATCTATATTATGGTAAATAGTATAGTAAATTTTCAATCAACACAGCTTCAAGAAATGAAGTGACGAAGTTGTCTTCTTTATGATCCATTGTTTCAAGATGGGACTGTTCCATTGACGTTCTAAGCTCAGATTTTCACCATAACAGATTGTTTTCATACAGCCAAATCAAATAGCCGGCGAACAAAGGCGACCTCTCCTTGTACTCCCGGTTGTCTGTTCTGAATGTGTCCGTTTTTAATCGTTCTGATGGTTTCCATTCCTTGCAGTGACGCCTTCGCGCACCTCAATGACCTGAAGCTTTGCCGATAACCTAGCAACCTTTTGAGGGCAGCGTGATCACTTTCAACTCGGTTGTTTCGATACTTTTTGTCGATATGCGGATCATAACGTTGATTTATATCTCGTTTGACTTTGCGATATGTCGGTGTTTTGTCCGTACATATAGAGACTGGCCTGTGGAGCCAGACACGTTCTATCGCTTTGTTGAGAAAGGCTTTGGCAGCCTTTGCATCTCTCCGCGCAGTCAGCTTAAAGTCCACTAGTTGACCGTCCGCATCAATGGCGCGCTCTAAGAAGAGAGCGACACCATTGTCTGGCGGAGGCTTAGAACATGCCGTTTTCGTGCGCAAATTCACTGGGCACTTCTTGCACGACATCCCAATGTTCGACGATCACACCGTTATCAACACGCCACAAATCATAAAATGCAGTTGGATTACCATCATAGATGCCTCGGATTGGACAAAGACAAAATCGCCCTCGGCGACGACATTGTGGATTTCCGAATAGTAGAATTCGATGTTTTGTTCGCCGATGTAGCTGATGAAACCTTTCAGCCCGTCCAGCGTGTCTGGCACGAACGGAGTATGCTGCATGTATTCCGGCGCAAGATAGGTTTCCAATGTCTCCAATTTGCCCTGCATCAACACATCGGTCACGAAATTCGTAACCAACGCCTTGTTGGCCTCCGTTTCGGCAAGATCGGTGATGTCAGTCGGACCATCTGTCATTGATCTGCCAGATGCTGTGTCATCGACCCAAAGCTGCATCGCATCCCAATATTCAACCAGTTGACCGTCTTCAAAACGCAGCAAGTCAAAGGATACTTTCGGGCCAACGAAGTCGACCTTGCGCTGGATCACGACAAGGTCGCCTTCAGCAAGAACGCGGACAACGTTTGATGGAACTGGGGCGTCCAATGTAGTGAGAAAATCTACGTAGGCCAGTACGCCGTCCCGGCCTGGTCCGGCGCTTGGGTTATGGGGAATGATATTTTCGGCGACGTGCGTTTCGATGAGAGATCTGTCTCCGGCGATGATGCCGTTATGGATATTCTCGACAGCGATGGTGCGGGTGTCGGCGACAACAGGTGCGGCGGCCATGAGACTGATGCCCGTAGCAGAAAAAAGAGTTTTGAGGGCGTGGTTCATTTTGATCTCCATATGTAATTGGCGCCCTCTTAATGAGAGTGAGTTACTTTAAGGAAGTAAAATTGCAGCATGGAAGCACGCACGTTTAGTAGCTGGAAAATAAATGAAACTAAGTGAACAAACGGACGAAGAGTTGGGTCACAACATGTGCCCAATCCGAACAGTTCTTGGGCAAATTTGTGATAAATGGAGCCTGTTGGTCATCTTATTGTTGCGTGGGGGCGAATACAGGTTCTCGGCGATCAACCGGGCCATTCCAGACATTTCTCAACGGATGTTAACGCAGACTTTGCGCAAACGAGAGCGTGACGGATTTGGTTGGCAACAACACGCCTGTTTTCTTTCTGCGCGACCCGATGAAATTCCCCGACCTCAATCACGCCGTCAAACGCGACCCGCGCACCAATATGCGCAGTGCGGACAACAACTGGGATTTCTGGACTAACCTACCCGAGGCTTTGCATCAGGTGACCATCGTAATGTCGGATCGTGGCCTACCTGCCAGTTATCGGCACATGGATGGTTTTGGCAGCCATACGTTCAGCTTCATCAATGCCCAGAATGAACGGTTCTGGGTCAAGTTCCACTTCAAGACGCAGCAGGGCATCAAGAACCTGACCAACGAAGAAGCAGCGCAGATCGTAGCCGGGGATCGCGAAAGCCATCAGCGTGATCTGTTCGACAGTATCGAATCGGGGGATTTCCCCAAGTGGACCCTTTCCGTGCAGATCATGCCAGAAAGGGACGCAGGATCCTATCATCTGAACCCGTTCGAACTGACCAAAGTTTGGCCCCATGCCGATTATCCGCTGATCGAAGTCGGAGAGCTAGAGCTGAACCGCACCCCCGACAATTACCATGCTGATGAGGTAGAGCAGTCCGCCTTTGCTCCTTCCACTGTCGTGCCCAGCATCGGGTTTTCACCTGACAAGATGTTGCAGGGTAATTTGTTTTCCTATGGCGACACGCAGCGCTATCGCCTTGGAGTGAACCACGCGCAGATCCCTGTGAACGCGCCGCGCTGTCCCTACCATTCCTATCATCGTGATGGCGCCATGCGGGTCGACAGTAACGCAGGTTCGCGCATCGGCTATGAACCCAATATGTTTGGTGAATGGCAGGAACAACCGGATTTCACGGAACCACCGCTGAGCGTTGAGGGGGCAGCAGATCAGTGGAATCACCGCGAAGATGACGATTACTTTTCCCAGCCGGGCAATCTGTTTCGTCTGATGTCGGCAGCGCAGAAGCAGGCTCTGTTCGAAAACACCGCCCGCGCGATTGGGCCTGCGCGGCTGGAAATTCAGCACCGCCATATTCGCAATTGCTCAAAGGCAGACCCGGCTTATGGTGCGGGCGTGCCGAATGCGCTTGGCATTGAACTTGAAACGATCGCGGCTGAGTAATGCGATTGAACGCGTCCGCGCTGGTCTAAACTAGCGCGGGCGACAGGATTTTGACATCTGCGCGCACATAGGCAACTCCATGATAGAACTGGCTCTTTTGCCGAGGGGTGAACAAAAGAACTGCGATTCTATGTAGGGTCGAATCTTGCGTTACTCATAAATTTTACGCATTCAAACTATTGCTAATTCTTATCACTCTAAAAATCTTGCTTGAGGCCCTGTTCGCCGCCACCGTAAGGCCAGCAAAATCTCTGAGCCACAATGGAACCAAAACAGGTTCCTGACATCGCACCCATGCTGTTGCCGGGTTTCCGGTGGCCCCGAGACGTTTTGCCTCGAAACCGGGAGGACCACATGAAACTGATCTCAAAATTCACCAATCGCAAGGGGCACGCATTGCCCAATGCGCTGAACGAAACCGCAGAAGCTGCCAAATCGGGCACAGAAGTGGATCGCCGCGAATTTCTTGCCATGGCCAGCGCCTTTGGGGCGACGGCCACAACTGCCTATGCCATGCTGGGCATGGCCACACCTGCGAATGCGGCGACCCCGACGCGCGGCGGCACCATGCGTCTGGAAGTTGGCGTACATGCGTTCAAAGACACACGAACTCTCGACTTTGCTGCCATGGCGATGGTCGCCTCCAACTGGCTGGAATATCTGGTTGAGTATAATAACGACGGCACGTTCAAACCGCGCCTGCTGGAAGACTGGTCCGTCAATGACGATGCTACCGTCTATACATTGAACATCCGCAAGGGCGTGACATGGAACGATGGTACAACCTTTACCGCCCAGGACGTCGCGCGCAATCTTGAACGCTGGTGTGACGCAGAGGTCGAAGGCAACTCAATGGCGTCTCGTCTGAAGACACTTGTCGACAGCGCCACAAACAAAGCCGCAGATGGCGCTATCAAGGTAATTGATGACCACACCGTGCAGCTGACCTGCGTGTCTTCTGACATCACCATCATCCCAAGCCTTGCAGATTATCCTGCGCTGGTTGTGCCAGAAAGCTACACGCCGGAAACCATGTTGACCAATCCGGTTGGCACAGGCCCCTACAAGCCCGTCGAATTTGAGGTTGGCGTGCGTGCAGCTGTTGAACGCAACACAGACCACACATGGTGGGGCGAAGGCACCGGCGCTTGGGTCGATCGGTTTGAATTCCTTGACTATGGCACCGACACCTCTGCCGTTCTTGGCGCGGTCGAAGCCGAAGAAGTCGACGTCACATACAACCCGCCCAGCGAACATCTGGAACTGATGGAAGCCTTGGGCTGGCAGGTTCAATCCATCGACACCGGTTCGACAGTTGTCATTCGTCCAAACCAGAAAGCCGAAGTTGGCGGTACAAAACCTTATGCGGACGTCCGGGTACGCAAGGCTTTGCAGATGGCTGTCAGCAACGAACTGACGCTTGAGCTTGGGTTTAACAACAAAGGGAGCGCGGCTGAAAACCACCATGTTGCCCCTGCACATCCGGAATATGCCGACATCGGCAAGCCAGTGCATGATCCCGCGGGCGCCAAGGCGCTGATGGCCGAAGCAGGCATGGCCGACTTTGAACATGAGCTGATCTCGATTGATGGGGGTTTCCGCAAGGACACTGCCGATGCGGTTGCCATTCAGCTGCGCGACGCAGGCATCAACGTCAAACGTACCGTGATGCCCGGATCAACATTCTGGAATGACTGGACAAAATATCCGTTCAGCATCACAGACTGGAACCACCGTCCCTTGGGTGTTCAGCTTTATGGCATCTGCTACCAAAGCACCGCCAAATGGAACGAAGCAGGGTATTCGAACGCTGAATTTGATGCCCTTTTGGAAAAAGCAGTGGCCCTTGCAGATGCGGATCAACGCCGCGAAGTTATGGTCAAGCTGGAACAGATCATGGTTGACGATGCTGTCATCATTCAACCCTACTGGCGGTCCTTGTTCCGTACATCCAAACCGGATGTAATCGGTGCGGAACCCCATATTTCGTTCCTCCCGCAGCTCTATAAATGGGGCTGGGCGAACGCTTAACCGCGTTACGCCAAAAGGTACCGGCCTTCGGGCCGGTACCATTCTCTTTCGACAGGTAGCACCATGGCTCATTTTATACTGCGTCGCCTCGGGGTGATGCTGCTGACGACCGTTTGTCTGACGTTCATCGTCTTTTTCCTGACAAACCTGACGCCAAACCTTGAAAAGCTCGCCAAATCCGAAGCAAACGCCCGGATGAGCGACGCTGAAGTAACGCGCTGGTTGGCAGAACATGGTTACGATCAGAACGTTGTAACCCGTTATGGCCAATGGCTGGGCATTGTGCCGTCGCCCAAGTTGACCGATCCCGATGGTGTAACCTACACCCGTTGCGCGCGCCCCGAACGTCCCGCTGAAATTGCCCCGGAATTCTGTGGCATTCTGCAAGGCGAACTTGGGTTTTCCAGCGTTTTCAAGATCGAAGTCACCGACGCCATTGCCAACCGGTTGGGCAAAACCGGCTATCTGATGTTGGCCGTTATGTGTGTGATGGTGCCACTGGCCCTGTTGATCGGCATCCTGTCAGGCATGCGCGAAGGATCTTTGATGGACCGCGTTTTGTCCGCCTTTGCGATCATCACAACCTCCACCCCTGAATATGTGTCTGCGATTATCCTCATTGCGGTTTTTGCTTCCAAGAACTCCGGCATTTCGCCGCATTTTGTGGAATGGGGCCTGATCGAAGGGCCTACCCTATTCAAAGCCTCTGCTGCGACCGCGCTAAGGGACATCACCTTTTCGAACTTCACCTTACCGGTGACGGCACTGACACTGTACGGCATGGGCTACATTGCGCGCATGACACGGGCCTCGATGGCCGAAGTGATGACCCAGCAATACATCCGCACCGCCCGCCTGAAAGGTGTGCCATTTCGCGCCATCGTCCTGAAACATGCGTTGCGGAATGCGATGATCACCCCCTTCACCATTATCATGCTGCAATTTCCGTGGCTGCTGACGGGCGTTGTGATCGTCGAGACGATCTTTAACTACAAAGGCTTTGGCTGGTCACTGGTTCAGGCCGCAGGCAACAACGACATCGAGCTGTTGATGGGCATCTCTATCGTGGCTGTGGTTGTCGTGCTGCTGACGCAACTGATCTCTGACATTGGCTATGTCTACCTGAACCCCCGTATTCGGGTATCATAAAGGGCTGCACTCATGGAAAATCTTGCTGGTCTCGACCACCTGTTGAAAATTACGATACGTTTCTGGCCGGTCTGGGTGGCTATGGCGATTGTCATGATCCCGTCCTTTTCGACCCGTCGCAATACTGGTCTTTACGGCCAGATCTTTGAAAGTCGTATCGGGGTGATTGGCTTCTCCCTTGTCAGCTTTTGGGTCTTCACGGCGATCTTTGCCGATGTGATCATGACCCATGATCCCTATGCGACTTGGGGTGGTCTCAAGAATGCGCTCCCAGGATCTGCGCTGCGCGCCCCTGCCGAAGGGATCTATCCGCACGCCCTGCTGGGCGGCGACAATCTGGCCCGCGATGTGTTTTCGCGCGTGGTCGAAGGGTCGCGGATCGTGTTGACGATCTCACCGATCGCGACGCTCTTTGCCTTTATGGTTGGTATCACGCTGGGGCTGCCTGCCGGATACTTCGGGGGCCGTATGGATACCGCGCTGACCTTTATATCAAACCTGATCATCGCCTTTCCTGTGATCTTGTTGTTCTATCTGCTTGTGACACCGGAAATCCGGTCCGGAGGACCCGCATTCAGCTTTGGCGGTGACCATGTCTGGCGCGCCTCGGTGCCTAACATTCTGGCAGCACTGATCTTTATCTTCCCCACTATCTTCTTTTGTACACTTTGGCAGTCGCGGTTCTATGTACGGCCCAAACTTCGCAATATCCTGATCGCGGTGACCTTGGTTATTGGCATCTGGGGCTATCTGGGAACGGCATTTGACTATGATCCAACCGGCCTGTTGCTGATTGAGCCGGGGTTGAAAAACATCTTTGCCATCGTTGCCATTGTTGGCGCCCCTGCCAAGTTTCGCATCGTCCGTGGCCTGACGCTGGACATCAAGACCCGTGACTATGTGGCCGCCGCCCAAACCCGAGGTGAACGTCCGTGGTACATTATGCTTTGGGAAATCCTGCCCAATGCGCGTGGCCCACTGATTGTCGATTTCTGCCTGCGCATTGGCTACACGGCCATCCTTCTGGGCGCGCTTGGCTTCTTTGGCCTAGGCCTGACACCGGAAAGTGCGGACTGGGGATCTACCATCAACGAAGCCCGTCGCTTGCTGGCGCTTTATTCCCACCCCGCTTTGTATCCCGCTTTGGCCCTTATGACGCTTGTGCTGGGTTTGAATTTGCTGGGCGACAGCCTGCGTGAAGCTTCTCAAAAGGACTAGGTTCGATGACCAATACCCCTCCAGTTCTGGAAATTGACAAGCTGTCGATCAGTTTTCTGACCAGATTGCGCCAGATCGATGCCGTGATGGATTTTTCTGTCACCGTGAACCCCGGCGAGGCCGTGGGCCTTGTCGGCGAAAGCGGGTGTGGCAAATCCACTGTGGCGCTTGGTGTCATGCGTGATCTGGGCGGCAATGGCAAAATCATCGGTGGCAGCATCAAGTTCAAAGGCCGTGAAATGGCCGATATGAACGACGATGAATTGCGGCAGGTCCGCGGTCGCGACATCGCGATGATTTACCAAGAACCGATGGCCAGCCTGAACCCTGCGATGACCATCGGCGCACAATTGATGGAAGTCCCCCAATATCACGAACAAATCTCTGTCGCCGAGGCCCGTGCCCGCGCGCTAGAGGTGGTGCGGGATGTCAAACTGCCTGACCCTGAACGCGTTCTGAACGCCTATCCCCACCAACTTTCCGGTGGTCAGCAACAACGCATTGTCATCGCCATGGCGCTAATGGCCAAGCCGTCGTTATTGATTTTGGACGAACCCACGACGGCGCTTGATGTCACGGTTGAGGCCGCGGTGATCAAACTGGTCAAAGAGCTTGGCCAAAAATACGGCACTTCCATGCTGTTCATCAGCCATAACCTTGGGTTGGTGATGGAAACCTGCGACCGTATTTGCGTGATGTATTCCGGTGAGGCGGTGGAACGTGGCCCCATCAAGGACGTGTTCGAAAACATGCACCACCCCTACACGCAGGCCCTGTTCCGCGCGATTCCGGTGCCGGGTGCGGATAAGAACGCGCAGCCCCTGATCGCCATTCCCGGAAATTTCCCCCTACCCCACCAGCGGCCAAACGGGTGTAACTTTGGGCCACGCTGCAATTACTTTGAGGCAGGCACCTGCGACGCGAACCCCATTGAGATGGCAACGCTGCCGGACAACCCGCGCCACCAGACTCGCTGCAACCGGTTTGCCGATATCGACTGGAACGCACCGATTGAAGCCAAGGTCGCGCCTGCGGTGGCAGTGTCAGACAAGGTCACCCTGCGCGTTGAAGGCCTGCGAAAATACTATGACGTGGCCGCCAATGCCCTGTTTGGAGGGCGTTCTACCAAAGTGGTCAAAGCCAACGAAACCCTGTCCTTTGATGCCCATGCTGGTGAAACCTTGGCGATTGTCGGGGAATCCGGCTGTGGCAAATCCACGCTCGCCAAAGTCCTGATGGGATTGGAAACAGCCACCGAAGGCAACGTATCCCTCAACGGCAAAGCACTGGCTAACGTGCCGATCCAAGACCGTGATGCCGCAACAGTGGGCGGCGTGCAGATGGTGTTTCAAAACCCGTTTGATACGCTGAACCCCTCGATGACCGTTGGCCGTCAGATCATGCGCGCGCTGGAAGTGTTCGGCATTGGCGACAGCGAAGTCGCCCGCAAAAACCGCATGTTCGAATTGCTCGATCTGGTGAAACTGCCGCGCGCCTTTGCCGACCGCAGCCCCCGCCAATTGTCAGGCGGACAGAAACAGCGGGTCGGAATCGCACGTGCCTTTGCCGGCAATGCGCAGCTGGTGGTAGCGGATGAACCCGTGTCCGCGCTTGATGTGTCCGTGCAAGCGGCAGTCACTGAGTTGTTGATGGATATCCAACGCAAGAACAAAACAACATTGCTGTTCATCAGCCACGATTTGTCCATCGTGCGTTATTTGTCGGACCGCATTCTGGTGATGTATTTGGGCCATGTGGTTGAAATGGGCACAACGGAACAGGTGTTCCAGCCCCCCTATCACCCCTACACAGAGGCCCTTCTGGCCGCTGCCCCGATCGCGGATACCCGCGTTGACAAGCGTGAGGTGGTGCTCGAGGGCGATATCCCTTCTGCAATGAACCCGCCTTCTGGCTGCCCCTTCCAGACTCGTTGCAAATGGAAGCCCAAGGTTGAGGGTGCGCTTTGTGAACGAGAAGTGCCACCAATTCAGATCCTTGCCGATGGGCACCAGATCAAATGCCATCTTGACGCGGATACGCTGAATGACATGGCGCCTGTATTTTCAATCGCCGCAGAATAAATCACCGAGGCCCCTCTATGACCCATATCCTTATCGTTGAATCCAGTTCTCCTCCGGTGGCTGAGCTGCGCCGTTCTCATCATCGGTCCGCGCCTCAGAACTTTACGCGCGTCTTTCAGTCAGTTGATCCAGACGTTCGGGTTACGACGCGCGAACCTTATATCAATCCACTGCGCCCCAGCGATCTGGATGGCGTCGACGGTGTTGTATTGACAGGTCAAGGTGACCCTTGGGCCGCAGACGACCTAAAAGCCGAACCGATCCGGCAGGCTTGCCAAATCGTCTTTGACCACACCAAACCCAGCATCGGCGTATGTTTTGGACTACAGATCGCTACCGTTGTTTTGGGCGGAAAGATTATGGCAAGCCCAAACGGGTTCGAAACCGGCATTGCAAAACAAATTCACCTAACGGACGACGGCAAAAGGCATCCCATGATGCAACATCGCCAATGCGGGTTCTCTGTTGCCTGTGGCCACCGCGACGAGGTGAGCGAAATGCCAAAAGGCGCGGTTTTGCTGGCCTCAAACAACCATACACAAGTGCAGGCGATGTCATATACAAATGGCCCGATTGATTTCTGGGGCATCCAGTACCACCCCGAAGTGGCGCCCAGCACCATCGCCGCGGCCTTTCGCGAAGGCAAAAGCATGTTCTCCAGTTCTGCCCCGCCACTCGAGGATCTGGCACGCGTCGAACATGATGCTCAGGCGGCTGCACGACTGGGGTGTAGTGTAGATGATTTTGTCCTGTCCACCCGCACGCGAGAACTGACCAACTGGCTTGCTTATGTACAACGCGAAGTGGGTTAAAGCGGATCACTGTCAAGAAAAATTGTCGGATTCACCGCGCGCATCATCTGGGCGCATTGCCCGGACAATCCGCTCCATGGCCCGTCAACAAGCTGCCGATAAACATCACGCATGATGCCAACGGTGTTTTTTGACAATTCCTCCAAAACATCCGCCCGGCTGATCAACATCAAAACGCGGATGTCCTGATCGCTCAGGCTGCGCACATGGATGTCTTTGAACGATGTCTGACTTTGATACAGACATAGCGCCGAGGTGATCGCCCAACCATAACCTATCTGAACGAACCGAATTACCGATTGGCTGGAATCAAAATTGAATTTCGGGTTTTGCTTCACGCCGAGCGCGCGGGCAATGCCCGCTGCGCGTTGCCCGAATTTGGTGGTCTGCGCATGGGCCACCTGCGGCAGATTGCAGAGGATCTCTTCTGTAGACTCCTCCGCATGTTTTGCCGGGCAAATCAGAACGTACGGGTCGGTAAAGATCTCGCGCGGGTGATAAAACTCTTTGGGGTCATAAGGTGGGCTGTCGACCAGAAAATCGATCTGCAAAGCACGAAACACATCCTGTTCCCATGGAACGATGCCCGCGCATAGTTCGACTGAATCCGCCAATCCCCCCGCCAAAGACACGAATTCAGCGCCCATCGAGCAGGACATGCTGTCAGGCATTGCGATCCGTATCCGCTGAAGCTGGGCGCCAAATTGCGATTGCAGCGCGTCCACAACACTGCCCAGTTTGCCAAGGATTTCGGGCAACTGATCGGCGAGCGTTTCCCCTTCGGGTGTCAGCATCAAAGGGCGTTTGGCACGTTCAACCAACCGCATGCCCAACTTGTTCTCCAGTCTTTGTAGGTGCTGCGACACAACCGGTTGCGAACGGCCAGATAGCAGCGCGGCCTTAGTCACGCTGCGCGTTTCAGCAATCGCCCCAAAGCTTTGCAGCAGGGCGATTTCAGGCAGGTCTCGGAATTCGACAGATGAGGGCAAATTTATAACCAGTATTAAATTTCGTTATACCAGCCTTACAAACTCGCTCGTCGCTTGTCGATGCCTTGTCCCGACTATGCTGCTTCCAATTGGAAACGGGCAGTGCTTTGGTCGCAAAGGTAGCGTTGCGTATAGCGCTCTGAGGTGCGCGCCAATTCGTCCACACTATCAATGATAAACCGGGCTTTTTCGTCGCTCAGCAGAACCGAGAAATTCAGCCGGGTCCAGCCAGGTTTTTCCATCTCTTCCCCTTTGGCGATGGCACTGCGGATATGCGCAGATTGTGCGGCATCGATGCCCATCAAACGGTGGGCATAGGGTCCGGCGCAGGCGCAACCGCCGCGTGCCTGAATGCCGTAAACATCCGACAGCATGCGTGTGAACAACTGTTGATGAACGTATCCTTCACCCTTTGTCGCCTTGATCCTCATCGAGAAGATGGGAAGGCGATCCGTCGCCGTGGGGTTACCCAGAATTTCGATGAACGGGTTTGCGCCCCACCGTTCCTTGGCGGCGGTAAAGAACTGGCTCTGTCGATCTGCCATGACTTCCTCACCAATCGCGGCTTTGACAATGAAGGCACAGGCCGCACGAATATCGCCGACAATATTGGGTGTGCCTGCTTCCTCGCGGGCGATGACACTATCTGAATAATCATGCCCCCAGGGGGAGACAAATTTCACTGTCCCGCCGCCCGTCAGTGTCGGCGTGGCAGTTATGACAGCGGTTGTTTTCACAATCAGTACGCCAGAGGCCCCCGGTCCGCCCAGAAACTTATGCGGCGAAATGACAACCGCATCCATCGCGTAATCTTTATCCGCGAACAGATTGATCGGGACATAGGGCCCCGCCCCTGCAAAATCCCACACAGCCAGCGCACCGTATTGTTTCAGGAGGCGTGTGACGGCTTTGGTATCGGTTTGAATACCGGTCACATTGGATGCCGCGCCAAAGGCACCGATGACCATGCGCCCGCTGGCAGCTATCAGTTGTGATTTCAGCGCCGCCATATCAGGGCCACCCGTGGCACATTCTGTAATTTCGACCACTTCCGCGCCGCTTTCGCGCCAGGGCAGGATGTTGGAATGATGTTCATAAGGACCAACCAGGACCAAAGGGTTACGCCCTTGCTTTGCCGCTTGGCGCACCCCGAACAGATGCACAATCCGGTTCAGCCCTGATGTCGCGCCAGAGCCGGAGAAAATCACCGCATGTTCAGACCCCGCGCCGCAAGCCTTTGCGATAACGCCCCGCGCCTCTGCTCGCAAAGCAGAGATATGGGCGCCGCAATAAGAGGCCTCCGTATGGCTGTTGGAATAATATGGCAGTACATTATGCAGCACAAATTCCTCAATTTGCGACAGCGCCCGGCCAGAGGCGACATAATCCGCATAAACCAGTTTGTTGGTGCCATTCAGCCCCGGAATGTCGATGCCATCGCCAATCAGCCCGTGCCGCAAATCGCCAATCGTGTCAGCGGTTGTCAGAGAACTAGCGAAATTTTCAAGCGCGGTCAGGGACATTGGGATGGCTCCTATGGTCAGAAATGGTGTTGATCGCAGAATGACCCAAGCCTCTTGGAGAATTTTCGCAATTCTCTAGGCTATGAACCATTTAGTTGGGTCAAACTGTCGAGTATACTGAGTTTCGTGGGTCAAAGCGTAAGGCATCAAACATGCGGCTCGATGAAATCGACAACAAGATACTGAATGTGTTGCAAAAGGACTCGTCCTTGTCCCAACGCGAACTGGCCGATCAGGTTGGGCTGTCGCAAAATGCGTGCTGGCGGCGGATCAAGTTGATGAAGGATGCAGGCATCATCCTTGGAGAAAGCGTGCGCCTTGACCCTGAGCGGCTGGGACTTGGGTTGACTGTGTTTGTGATGCTCAAGACCCGACAGCATTCCAATGCCTGGCTAGGCGATTTTCGCCGCCGGGTGCTGGCCATTGCGCAGGTGGTCGATTTCTTTCGGATCGCAGGAGAATACGACTACATGCTCAAAGTCGTCGCCGAAGACATGAACGACTTTGATCGCGTCTATCAGCGTCTGATCAAAGAGGACGGGTTGGAATCTGTCACCTCGCTGATCACGATGGAAGCAATTGCCAACAACCGCGCCCTGCCCTTGTGACAGGACGCGATAGGATTAAATGTCGCCTGCGATAATCTGCGCATAGACGTTCGGGTCCGTTATGCCCTCTGACCCGATAAGAAGCACGCGAGATTGCGCGTTCAGACCCATTTTTGCACGCAAGTCAGGCTGTACCGCCGCTGCTACGGCACCGCACAATCCGGCAACACCGCTTTCGCCCGCCTCAAAGGGCGCATCACCTGCACCACCATTGGCCAGCATCCGAACCATCGGTCCGACAGTGCTTTCTGGGATTGTCAGGTAATCTTGCGCCGCATCCGCCAGCACAGCCCACGCCAGTTCGGATGGCTCGCCACATGACAGGCCCGCCATGACAGTTTCTTCCTCGATCGTAACGCTGGTGGCTGCGTTGGCCTGAGCGCTGGCAAACAGACAAGGGGCCAATTCAGGTTCAACGATCACCACACGCGGAGCGTCCTTGCCCCAGTGCTGATAAAATACGGCCGTTACCGCGGCGGCCAGCCCCCCGACCCCGCCTTGCAAAAACACATGAGTTGGCGGTGTATGAAGGGTTTGCGTGATTTCGCGGGCCATCACACCGTAACCAGCCATCACGTCCAGTGGCGGCTGTATGTAACCAGGCCATGACGTGTCCGACACGATCAGCCAGCCGTTTTCTTGCGCATCTACGCGGGTTCGGGCGACCGTGGCGTCATAATCCCCGTCGACCCGGATCACCTCGGCCCCCAATTGGCGCATGGCCTCGGCGCGAAATTCACTGACCTCGGCGTGAATATAGATACGGCAGTTGGTATGGAACTGTGCCGCCCCCCAAGCAACCGAACGACCATGATTGCCATCCGTGGCCGAAATCACCGTCAGGTCCTTGGACCGCGCAGCATAGGTCCCAGCGCGAATGTCTGCCGGGTCAACGGCATGACCGCAGACCTTTCTAAGCTCTCGTTGCAGCACCTTCAAAACAGCATAAGCGCCCCCAAGCGCCTTAAAGCTGCCCAACCCAAACCGAGGGCCTTCGTGTTTGTAATGGATATTCCCAAGATCAAGATGTCGGGCCAACCCGGTAAGTGGGATCAGAGGCGTCGGATCATACCCTTCCCAACTGGAAATTTCAATCTCTGCTGCGTCAAATCCCGGGACGCTCAGCCGCTCTGTCACAGCACCACTGAACGTTGGTGAACCCGCATGATGTCGCAAGGCGGCGTTTTCGAATGGGGTGAACATATCTTCTCCTTTTCAGTTTGAAGAAAGAATAGTTCAATTGCGTTTAGTTTTCTGCTCTAACATGGCGGCAATTATGATTAAATCTTGCATAGAGGGCCTGGTACGTTGAAAAATGATACAGAAGCACTGGATGAGTTTGACCTGGCGATTCTTCGAATTTTGCAAAAGGACAACACGTTGCCCCATCGATTGATCGGGGAACAAGTGAACCTGTCCCCGCCGTCTGTTCAAAGACGCATCAAACGACTTGTTGCGGCGGGCATCATCACTAATCAATCCGCGATTGTCGATCCTGCCAGGTTGGGTCGCCCCCTGACCATCATCGTCGAGGTTGAACTCAAGGCCGAAACCGGCGGCGCAATTGATTTGGTGAAACAAAGTTTTGCGGACGCCCCCGAAGTGCAGCAATGCTATTATGTTACAGGTGAGACGGATTTTATCCTGATCATCGTGGTGCGCGACATGTCAAAATACGAAGCGCTGACTCAGCGGCTTTTCTTTTCCAACGACACGATCCGAAAATTCAAAACATTTGTCACGATGGACCGCACAAAAGTCAGCTTATCGGTCGACATCTGATGCCAGTTGCGGGGTGTCATCTGCATCCGTCAAAGCGCTTGTCAGACTACGCAGCAGGCCAACCATTTGCGTCAGATCCGACCCGGACAGTTTCGTCTGCGCCACCATGCAGTCCGTTATCGCCGGGGCTTGCGCGATAGCTTGCTGTCCTGCAGCGGTCAGGCTGACAACAACCTTGCGCTCGTCGTTCGGGTCACGCTGACGTGTGACAAAACCCAGAGCTTCCAAACGTTTCAAGAGCGGCGTTGTGGTACTGCTCGTCATGCACAGTGCAGCGCCGATGTCACCAACACTGGCTGGGCCTCGCTCCTGCAGAATCAACAGCGTAATGTACTGCGGATAGGTCAGTCCAAGCTTTCGCAGCATCGGGGTGTAGCGCTGGTTGATCACATGAGTAGCAGCATAAGCAGCAAGGCAGAACATGTCGCTGACCTGCATGTTGTCGAGCGGTTTGGTCACGGCTGGGTCCATTTATATCGTCCACGATATAAATGCCTTGACAGCGGGCGTTCGTCAAGCTTGATATATATCGTACACGATATAATCGCTCACAATCTAAAGCAATACTAGGAAACACTATGCCAACGTCCCAAGCCACGACTTTAATTGATGCCCTTAACGACACCTTTGGCAGCCACAGCGGTGTGCGCGCATCCCATGCAAAGGGGATCAATGTACGCGGTTCTTTTAGCCCGGCTGTTGAAACTGGCGAGATTGTCGTTCCCGCCTTGCAACACCCGCAGCCCCTGACTGCTCGCTTTTCCATCGGCGGCGGCAAGCCTGGTATCAGTGACAAAAGCCCGACCGTGCGCGGGATGGGCCTTAGCATCGGTACAGATAAGTGCAGCTGGCGATTGGCGATGATCTCTGCCCCCGTGTTCTTTGCCAATTCCGCCGAACAGTTCCGTGCCTTTTTGGCGGCCCGCAAGCCTGATCCTGACATCGGTGGCCCCGATCCTGAGCGGGTCAAAGCCTTCAACGCCAACAATCCAAACACTCTGCCACATCAAAAGCATCTGGCCGAGACCGCGCCCTGCCGGTGTTACACAACCGAAAGGTATCATTCGGGACATGCCTATAGGTTTGGCGCAAAGGCAGCGGTGTTTGCGCGACTTTTGCTGGAGCCTGTGTCTGGTCGTCACGGATTGACCCAGGCAGAAATGGATGCCAGATCCGACAGCTTTTTAGCGGATCAGCTTGAACAAACTCTTGGCATGGGTGCGGCCTGCTGGGATTTGAAACTGATCCACGCCAATGCGCAGGACAACACGCAGGACCCGACGGAGCCATGGTCGAGCCCTCATTCGGAAACCCTTCTCGGAACAATCGCAATTGAGGCTGTGTCGGTGAGCGGCGATGATATGGTCTATGATCCAGCTGTCTTGCCCGAAGGCGTTTCTGCACCGACTGACGCGGTTTTTACCCTGCGCAGTCCGGCCTATTCGGAGTCATATCACCGCCGCGCGGCAAGCTAGGGTCAGGACCCATTGATTTCAGAAGGGTGCCGTGAGTCACGGTGGAGAACCCAGTGGTGAACATATTTGATCTCTTCTGGTTGTCTGACACGCAGATGGCGCGTCTTGAGCCATTCTTTCCAAAGTCCCATGGCGAGCCTCGCGTGGACGACCGGAGTGTCGTCTGTGGCATTATCTTCATCAATCGCAATGGCTGGCGTTGGCTAGATGCGCCCAAGGCATCTGAGGCAAGATCTGCCTCGTCTTCAATGCCCGCCTAGGGCAGATTTTAATGAATCGTTGGCACTGTGTTTTTCGCGTGAATTATTATAGGCCCGATGTATTGGAGATGCGAAAGCAACATAAGCGGGTGTGGATGCCCCGTGGCTGAATTTGGCGTCGGTAAGTCTTGGAACGACTGATCAGGGCAGTCAGGTGTCCGGCCTCGTAGTTGCCGCGACACATGGCGGCGGGCCTTTATGGAGATACGCGATCCGGGTCCCAATCACTTATGCGGCCTCACTATGGCCACGCGCATATTCTGGGTATTCCAGTTCAATCTCTTGATCCGTGTTCCGTAACTGTCCTTCGCCTCTTCAGTCCTGCCGGTATCCGGCGCCGTGACCTTACACAGCAGCTCGAATTTCGTAATTCTTCTCTGTTACCATCATGGCCCACAATTGACGGGCCATCCTATTTGCAAGTGCCACAGCGGCAACCAAGCGTGGCTTCTTTTTCAGCATATTCGCAAGCCAAGGATCATCGCAACGACCTTTTCGCTCCGATGCACTGATCACCGACATGGCGCCGGTGACGAGTAACCGGCG
>NZ_JBDWLR010000040.1:0-21790 GCF_039973035.1 Sedimentitalea sp. | reverse complement strand
GTAAGGGCGTGACCGAGATACGGCCGGTTTCAACAGTCCCTTTGACCAATTCAAACCCGTACCAGCCAATAAGTGCGAACAGCGCGCCAAGTGCGAGAAAGCTGAGAATGTCCAATGCAATACGCAAAGGGCGCGGCATCAGATTATAGACAACGTCGATCCGCACATTTCCTTTCCTTCTGATCACGGCGGCGTAGGACCAGGCCGTAGCTGCCGCGAAGACATAGCCTGAAATTTCATCCGCGCCCCCAAGCGACGAGTTAAAAAGCTTACGCATGATGACTTCCAATCCCACCATGAAAGCTGTCATCAAAAGGGCCGCCCCTGCGACCCAAACGGCAATTTCTGAGACACGGTCAAGCGCGCCTTGTGTTCGGATCAACATGGTAAACCCCCCTGCAAAGTTGGATGGCGGCACCAGCATGCCAGTGCCGCCAGGCGCATTACTGAATCGACAGACCGTTGGCCGCGCCGATCGTGGCGTTCCACGGGCCTGCGCAGTCCGCGTCGCCGCAGCGGTCTAGCCAGCCTGGGAAGACATGGCTTTGCAGGATGCTATTCGCCTGCGCGCTATCGGCCTCTGTCATCGGGATAAGGCTCATGCCGACGGCATCGCCTTTGGAACAACCCGCGTCATCACCCGTCAGACAGGCCAACCCCTCGTTTTCTTCAGTGACGTAGTTTGTCCAGGTGGCGTCTTCCCAATTGCTGATCTCTTCGGCCAATGCGGCGCGAGACGCTTCATCAAGGCTCTGCCACATGGAAAGGTTGGCATAGAGCCCCGCCATGCCCATGTTGATCGGCAGTTCACCAACATAGTTGATCACCTCATGCCAGCTGGCGTCATAGGCCGGGATCGCACCAGTGACCGCGCAATCGACGACGCCGTTCTGAATGGCGGGAACAACCTCACCGAATGCAATCGTCACGTTTGTGGCCCCTGCGCCCGACAAGAAGTCTGCGTGGGTGGCGCTAGAGGTTCTGATCTTACGGCCTTCAAGTCCGGCCAAGCCATCGAACTCGTCCTTGCAGAACACGAACTGGCGACCAAAGGGGTAATGCGCCAGCATGATCAGGTTCTGCTCCGCCAGACGTGCATTGATCACGTCGCGGTAGGCATCGGCATTGGCACGTGCACTGGCCATATCGGTTGCGACACCGGCAAGATCGATGCCTTCCATCTCGGGCGTCGATCCGGTGACATAGGCGACAACCATGTTGCCCATATCGAACACACCGTTTTGCAGCAAGTTGAGCGTCTCGTATCCTTTCAGGCCCATGACAGAGATCGAGACGATTTCACCGCTCATCTGCCCATCGGTATTTGCCGACAATGTTTCGGTCCAGAACGGTGCTTCGTAGTTTCTATATTGGCTCAGGCTGCTCCATGTGCCAATCACCTTGAACTGGTGCGGCTGGATTTCGTCTGCCGCCGCCGTTCCAGCGGCGACAGCAAGACTTAGCCCTGCGATGGTGGCGAGTGATTTCAACATAATTTCCTCCCTTGGATGTGTTGAATATGTGCCGCTGCGGTTAGTCCGAGCGGTCGTTGATGGGTGTGTTGGTGGTCCAGTTAAAAGTCCCTGTGTCGCGTTCCTGAACAGCCTGTTTCCAGCCGACCGCCTCGACGCGGGCCTTGAAATTCATGCCCTCAGGCGAATGGCGGGTGATCCCGTCAAAGACGGTGGCCAATCTTTGGGTCTGGTTGATCTTTTCTTCCACAGCCGCGTTGATCACCATCTTCTGCATGGCCAGCTGGTTGATCGGAACGCTCGCCATCCGGGCGGCCAGTGCTTCGACCTCGCCGTCCAATTGCGCATCTGGCACGGATTTCAGCACCAGCCCCATCTCGGCAGCCTCGACGCCCGAAATCTTGTCGCCCGTAAACATCATGCGCTTGGCTTTTTCCGGCCCCAACCGGTGCACCCACATCGCCGTCGTCGGGCAGCCCCAAACACGGCTGGGCATGTAGCCGATCTGCGCTGTGTCTCCCATGATCGTAAGATCCGCGCAGAGCGCGATGTCTGACCCGCCAGCAACGGCGAAACCATGCACCTTGCAGATAACTGGTTTCATCGCTCGAAAGAGAGACATGAAGGCCTGCGTATTGGTCCACATAAACTGGAAATCCTGCATCGGATCCCAAGGCATCTCCTGCACAACCTGATTTGTGCTATTGCCTTCGGCGTAATGCGCCAGGTCATAGCCCGAACAGAAAGCCTTGCCCGCACCCGACAAGACCATCACATGTACGTCACTGTCGGCATCCGCTTGCGCCACCGCCGCAGCCAACTCGCCGGGCAAGTCATCGTCGATGGCATTCATCACCTCGGGACGGTTCAGGGTGATCCGACCAATGCGGCCGTCTTTCTCGTAAAGAACTTTTGGCAAGGTGCGTTGCTCCAGTTGTGACTCTCGGTTCGCTGACCGGTTATGGGAGCATGGTTGGCAAACCTGATATTTTCCATTATTAGTTTTCTATGTTTTGATAACTTTGGAATATCAATAATGCTGCCAACACTTCGCCAACTCCTCGTCTTCAAAACCGTCGTTGAGCAAGGCAGTTTTCGAAAAAGCGCTGACGTCCTGAACACATCCCAGCCAGCGCTGTCGAACTCTGTTAAGGCGCTGGAAGATGTTCTTGGGACGTCGGTGTTCTTCCGAACAACACGATCTGTGGAACTGACTGCGGCTGGCGTAGCACTTTATTCGCGCATCGATCAGATTTTTGAGATGGTTGAGACTGCCACATTGGAAGCCCGCGATGCGGCAGACGGCAAAGGCGGCAGGCTACGACTAAATTACGTGGATTTTGCGATCCTGGGTGGATTGCCCGATGTGCTGGAAAATTTTCGGTCGAAAAACCCGAAGATACAGATTGACATAGGTTTCGCCCGCACGCTTGAACAGATTGAAAAAATGCAGAAAGGCCAGATAGATATCGGGTTTATTTTTGACATGGACACGCCTATTCCGCCGGATTTCCGGCGATTGGTTTTCAGTGTTGAAGGACTTGCCGCTGTTGTGCCCAGAGCGCATCGGTTGGCCAAGAGGGCCACGCTGGAGCTGGAAGAGCTCAAAGGCGAACCCATCATTGCGGGCGACGCCAGATGGGAGCGGTATACGGATATGGTCAACGAGCATTGTATTGCACGTGGCTTCTCGCTCGAGATTTCTCAGCGGGCTTACTTGCGCGACGAGATGCTGTCTCTCGTTCTGGGCGGCATGGGGGTTCTGATCTATCCCAATTGCATCATGAACGCCGCGCGCTTTGGTTTGCGGGCTATTCCGATCAGCGATGTTGGCGATGTTATCACGACCTCACTGATTTGGCGCAGCGACAGCGCGAACCCAATTGTAGCCCCGTTTGTCGACGCTGTGCGCAAGTCGTTAGCCAGCGCCGTTGATACAGAATAGTTATCAATACATAGATTTTTGATATTTGAGAATTCGCGGCACGTTGCCTCTGATATTTTATGAGAACAATGAATAGTCAGAGCCACAAATGTACAACTTACACCTCGAAAAAGCGCATTTCCCTGCTCAGTCAGACATGGATGCAATCGATGTGCCCATTGGCGAAGGCCTAAGGGAGGTCACAGCAAGCAACATCTACAGGCCGGCACTGACTGAGATCCGTCAAGATGGGTCTCGGGGACGCTCCTGGACATACGGTGCGCTTTGGGATGATTGCGAACGACTAGCGCTTGCTTTGAGTTCGCGGTTTACCAAGGGCGAAAAGATTGTGGTCTGGTCTCCAAACAGCCCTGAATGGGTTTTGATGGAATATGCCTGTGCGCTTGCCGGTCTGGTGCTTGTAACGGCCAACCCATCGCTGCAAGCCAAAGAACTTCGGTATGTACTCGAGCAGTCTGGCGCTGTCGGCCTGTTCCATGTTCAGGAATTCAGGGGCAACCCTATGGCACAGATCGCCACGCTTGCCAGCGACGGCAATACGATCCTGCGGGAAGTAACTGATCTTGATGATCACGACGTTCTATTCTCACGAGGCTCAGACGAGGCACGTCTTCCTGAAGTGTTGACCTGCGATCCGGCACAAATTCAATACACGTCAGGAACGACCGGGTTTCCAAAAGCAGCACTTTTGTCCCATGGGGGGCTTTTGAACAACGCGCGCTTTTATGCAGATCGCTGCGGCGTCACGGAACACAGCATCTGGATCAACATCATGCAGATGTTTCACACATCCGGCTGTGGGATGGTGACGCTGGGCGCAATGCAGGCAGGGGCGCATATGGTGCTTGTCAGCTTGTTTGACGCGCCGCGCATCGTCGATCTGCTTGAAAGCGAAAAGGCCGATGTCGTCTTAGGCGTTCCGACAATGGTGGTCGCCCTCCTTGAGGAACAGGAAGCCAACCCGCGTGATACAACTGCGTTGCGCGTGATCAGCTGTGGCGGTGCAAATGTTGCCGCGGATTTGGTACGCCGGGTGAAGCAAGCGTTTGGATGCGGATTTTCGACCCTCTATGGCCAAACGGAGCACTGCCCGGTTATCACCCAGCACCACTTGGGCGACAGCATTGATGATATCTGCACGACCATTGGCCAGCCGATCCCGCAAACAGAGGTGTCCATCCGACGTTTGAGCGACAATTCCTGCGCTGAGCTGAACGAGCCGGGGGAAATCTGCGCGCGCGGTCCCTGCACAATGCTTGAATATCACGACAACCCAGCGGCCACGCAGGCGACGATTGACGCAGCAGGGTGGCTTCATACGGGTGATTTGGGCACCATGGACGATCGCGGCTATCTCAAGATCACCGGTCGGGTCAAAGAGATGATTATTCGTGGCGGAGAGAACCACTTCCCTGCGGAAATCGAGAATGCGATGCTAACGCATCCAGAGATTCAAGAAGTCGCTGTGGTCGGTATCGCCGACGAGAAGTGGGGCGAGTTAATCGCGTGTTTCCTCCGGCCATCGGGCGATGCAACTTTAAGCGCGGCGGACCTGAAATCTCATTGCCGATCCGAATTGTCTCCGCAAAAAACGCCAAATCTTTGGATTGAGGTCAAAAGCTTTCCGATGACCGGGTCCGGCAAGATCCAGAAATTCGCCTTGCGCGATATGTTCGAACGCGGTGAACTCACACCTTTAACGGCATAGGTGATCGGGTGACGAAATCCGAACGGGATCTGCTGACGGCGACGCATTGGGGCACCTACCGGGTGGATGTTGAGAATGGTCGTGTCATCAACCTTCGTGGGTTTGAGCATGACCCAGATCCCTCGCCAATTGGGCCGGGGATAGTGGATGTGCTTGACGGCCCAACACGGATCATGGCCCCGATGGTGCGAAAGAGCTGGCTGGAAGGTGGCCCGGGCACGGCGGGTGACAAACGCGGGTCGGACGCATTCGTGGAGGTTACCTGGGAGGAAGCCAACCGGCTGGTCGCTGCAGAGCTTACCCGCGTGCGCTCTACCCATGGCAACCGCGCGATTTATGCCGGGTCTTACGGCTGGGCAAGTGCCGGGCGGTTTCACCACGCGCAAAGCCAACTCAAACGGTTTCTGAACTGTATCGGTGGATATACCGGTTCCAAAAACACGTATTCCTTCGCTGCGGCAGAGGTGCTCGTACCTCATGTCCTCGGCACCTTCCGCGGGCATTTGGATACAACCACAAGCTGGGAAAGTATTGCATCAGATTGCGAGCTCTTCGTGGCCTTTGGCGGCGTGCCTTTGAAGAATGGGCAGATCAGCCAAGGCGGCACCGGCGCACATGTGCAAAAAGACGGGCTTCTGGCCGCGCATGAGGCAGGTGTTGACTTCGTCAATATCTCGCCGCTGTGCTCGGACCTGCTTACCCAAGTGGATGGAGATTGGCTGCCTATCCGGCCCAATACGGACGTGGCACTGATGCTGTCGCTGGCCCATGTGTTGCTGGGCGAAGATCTGCACGATCAAGCATTCCTTGACAACTATTCCGTCGGTTTTGCGCGTTTTGCTGACTATCTGCTGGGCAAAACGGATGGCATTCCCAAATCACCTGAATGGGCCGCAGACATCTGCGAACTACCTGCCGACACCATCCGTGATTTGGCCCGCCGCATGGCACGCAGCCGTACTATGATCTCAACCGCTTGGGCTTTGACACGTCAGGATCACGGCGAACAACCGTTTTGGGCGGCCATCGCACTTGCGGCGATGCTGGGGCAGATCGGCCTGCCGGGGACGGGCTTGGGCTTTGGCTATTCGGCGATGAACAACACCGGATTGAACCGCACGCCGGTCAACTATGCGTCCTTTCCACAAGGCCATAATCCTGTGCCGGATTTCATCCCCGTGGCGCGCGTGACAGACATGCTGGAGACCCCGGGCGGGACATTCGACTATGACGGCGCGTCTTACGCGTATCCCGACATCCGGCTCGTCTGGTGGGCCGGTGGCAACCCCTTCCACCACCATCAGGATCTGAACCGCATGCGGCGGGCCTGGGCCAAACCCGAGACCATCATCGCCAATGAATGGTGCTGGAACGCACTGGCCAAACATGCCGATATAGTGCTGCCCTGCACCACGCCGCTGGAGCGCAGCGACATCGCACTGACGCCCAAAGACCCTTATCAGGTGGTGATGGACCGCGCCATCGAACCTGTGGGACAGGCGCGTGATGATCACGAAATCCTGCGTGGCATTGCCGCTGAAATGGGCGTGGAAGAGGCGTTTACCGAAGGGCGCAGCCCGGAGGAATGGCAACGCTGGATCTGGGAGGTTTCGCGCCAACAGGCCGCAGGACAACGTGTTGAGCTGCCCGATTGGGAGAGCTTGCAGCGCGACGGCTGGGTCAAGGTGCCGGTCCCGGACAAGCCCACCGTCATGCTGGGCGCTTTTCGCACCGACCCGGAGGCCAACCCGCTCGCCACACCGTCGGGCAGGATCGAAATCTTTTCGCAGACCATCGCAGACTTCGGCTATGACGATTGTCCCGGCCACCCCGCGTGGCTGGAACCAACCGAATGGCTGGGCGCTGCTGCCCCGGATGACCTGCACATGATATCCAACCAGCCCCGCAACAAACTACACAGCCAGTTGGATCACGGCGCGGTCAGCCGTGCAGACCGGCCAAAGGGCGTTGAACCGATGACGATGCACCCGAGAGATGCAGCGGTGCGCGGGCTGATCGACGGTCAGATTGTCAGAATTCAAAACACCCGCGGCGCGTGCCTTGCTGAACTGCGGATCAGCGACATGATCCGACCCGGCGTTATCCAGATTGCGACCGGCGCATGGCTCTATTCTGACGGCGACCTCTGCCGCAATGGCAACCCGAACGTGCTGACCCGTGACAAAGGCACATCAAGACTGGCCCAGGGTCCCGTGGCGCATTCTTGCCTTGTCAAAGTAGAGACTGTTGCAGGCAAAGTGCCTCAACAAAAAAGGTGAATTGAACGCCGAACAGCAAAACAAGACTTCAAAATTCGCGTGGGATGACCATAGTACTTGTCCGGCTGGGGATGACCGCTTCGACGATTTGAATTGCGACGCCGCATGAACGCCACTGCATGTGTTTGCTAATGCTGCGTGAGCAACCGCTGCACCAGCAAAGGCAACTTTTGTCCGCATCTTTCCTCTTCATCTCGAGCGCAGCGAAGGTCCGGTCTTGAGATTTTTCGCAGTAGATGGCTTTGAAGTTAGTCTGCGAACACCTGTCTTGCCGACGCGAGCCTCATCCAGTCCCGACCGCCGAATGCGACGAGAGCGAGATAAACAATTCCGGTATCTAAATCCGGTTTGAATACGATGGTCAGTCGGTGACCTGCGCCGCCATGGCGCACGAGCCATCCGTCCAGCTTGCCGCTGAGGCGAGCACCGGATTTTGGCTTTTCGGCAATCTTCTGGATAAGGGTATCGATTTCATCGAGCCTGCGGCTTGCTGCAGCAACGTCACCGTCAGTCACGTCGACAATATGATCAACGATACCGATAAGGTCCCGTTCAAAGAACGGATGCCTGACAAAACGCATCAGGTCTTCTGAGCCATCGCCGCAAGATGGGCCCGGGCGCCTTTAGTGACGTCGGCGGCATCGCCGACGGGTTCCCATTGATCGAGAGGCAGAGACAGACGACGCTCTAATTCTGCTTCGAGCAGAGACCGTTCACGATCTCGCTCTGCCTTGGCCTTCGCCAATTCACCTGAAACAGCCGCGCTCATATTTGGGTACTCTCCAGCTTCGACCAGTTCCTTGGCAAATGTGTAGGCCGTGTCGGTGAAACTGACGGATTGCTTTTGAACGCTCATCGCGGACTCCTTGGTGCTCCAATAGACTACCGAATTTTGCCGCTTCTGGCAAGCAGGTCAGGCCGACCGAGCGAAATGCGTCAACAGCCTGTCGGCCTCCCCAGCTCGGTACGCCAAGTCGCAGGTGAGAACGGCCCTTCGGTCCGTCGCGCATTCGGCCATGCGGCCTCACCGCGGCGCAGCACCCAGCATCCCGGTTTGCCCGCCTCGCGAGCACGTCCCTCCCCGGCCGCTCCGCCGGATTGCGCTCTGGTCTGTTTTGGCCTGAGGCCAAAACGATCCCGCCGCTCCATCCGTCTCCCGCGTCCGGTCGGGCCGTTTGCCTGCTCGGGTCGGGCAAACCTACCGTCAAAACACACACACATGAGCGCGGTAGCATATCCTCCGGATGGCCCCCAAATCAGCCCGCGTCAAGGATCGCAAAACTTTTCGGCGAGGGCGGGGCCTGTGGCGCGGGGCGATCCCATGCGTGAGGGCGCGCATGTGTCCGGTGCTGCACGCGGAAAACTTTTGCGCCCGGCAAGCCGGCGGCTGCGCCGTCCCTGACCCGGGCAGATTCGGAAACCAGGCATTCGGCCATGCCCCCACACTCAGGTGGCGGCCTTGGAAACGAACACTGGAGACCAGACATGGCTTACGACACTGAAAACACCTACGAGACCATCGAGCTTTTCGGACTGACCGAGAGGGACGCGCAGCTGCCGATCCCGGAGGATCGCGTCCTGACCGACCACATCATTCGCGAGAGCTTCGAGGTTTTGCTCGGTCAGCTGCGCGGGACCGGGCTTGAAGCCGAAATCGAACCGCTGGCCCATGGGCTCGCCACGATCCTGCAGCGCCGCAAGGTGGCGCTTGGCAAGGAGGTCGACCGCACCGCCGACAAGATCAGCGCGCTGGCAAAATCTCACGACGGATCGGAGATCGCCGAGACCGCGCTCGAAGAGGCGCAGGCGCGCTTTCTGCAGCTGCGCGAGATTGTCAGCGCCATCGAGGTGATGAGCGAGGCAGCGGCAGAATGCTACGAGATCGAGACGGGCCACGCCTTCATCCCGGCAGCTGGGTCGCGCGCAAGCGTCCGGGCGCAAGAGACCGGGGCGGTCTTCGAGGCGCGGCAGCTCCTCGAGCAGCACGACCGCGAGACTGCCGAGAAATCCAAAGTCGAGGGGGTGCCCCTGATCGTCTCAGGCGCCACCGACTGGACCGATGTCGATGTGATCTTCAACACGCTCGACAAGGTTCGCGAACGGATCAAGCAGAACCGCAACCAGGAGATTTTCCTCTGCCACAAGGGTGGCAAGCACGGGGCGGAGATGATTGCGGCCCGGTGGGCCCGGGCACGCGGGGTCGCGCAGGCGCGCTTTGATCCGCGCTGGTCCGCGCACGGGCGGGCGGCACCGTTCAAGTGCAACGACGAAATGCTGGACGACAAGTTCGCGGCGACGGGGGTTGTACTCTTCGGCGGCAACGGGGTCGCGCTGAACCTCGGGCAGAAGGCGGAAGCGAAAGGTCTGACGGTCATGCGGGTTGCGGACCCGGCGAAGAAGGCGTCGCAGGATTGAAGAGAGGGGGTCGCGCTTGGCGCGGCCCTTTCGTCATGTCTCATGGCGCGTGCGATCGGTCGCGCGTGATCGGCAGTCTGCGGTGGCCAGCACCGTTATCCCTCTACCAAGTCCGTCAGAGTGCGGCCCATCCGCATCGGTACGGGTTGGGGATGGTGCGCACCTCACGCACATCGTCAGCATCGCAACACACGAAGGCTCGAAACGTCGCACTTGAGGCTAAAGACTTGCGCGTCCCTCGGGTGGTGTTTCGGAACATCGCACCCGCGCGGGGGGGCTCCGTCAGCTCCCCGGCCAGACTTGGCGGGACGCGGACGCGGATGATGGCGGCTGCGTGATGGCAAGGGTCATCCGGATCACTCCTTTTTGCTCATAGATGTGGATCGCACGGGGTCGGCCCAATCGTGCCCTCAGCTCACGCTTCGGCAAGCACAAATACGGCTTCCACGGCTGATCGTCAAAGGTCACGACGTAAGTGCCTGTGCCAAACTCCTCGCCGTCCTGGAAATCGATGATCTCGACCGTGGGCACACCGCGCATCGCCGCCGCGACGGTGAACGAACAGGTTGGGCAGGTGAGTTCGCCGACACCAACTTTGATGCGCTGTTCGTCAGCGCTGGCGGGCATTGCGGCCAGAATTCCAAGGGTTGCGAGTGCGAGATAGAGATGTTTCATCGGTCAGACCTCTCAATAGGACAGGATGTAGGGGGTCAGGTAAGGGAAGATCATCGCCACGGCGACGATCGCTGTGGCAGCCCAGAGAATGGACCGCATCAGTATTCGGTTCATCGGTCGCGCGCAGGTGCCATCAGCGCAGGCTTCGGCCGGGATCGGGCTATACGCCTTGTAAAAGCCGTATCCGATGAAAGCGGCACTCAGTGCGAAGGTGATCCACTTGTATTGATAGAACGCGCCCAACTGGGCGATGAACACGCCGGTGACGCCGAAGCTCACAAGCACCAGCGGTAGGATACAGCAGGAGGTCATGGCCAACGCGCCCAGCACGCCAAGCCCGGTTGTCGCCCATGCCTTTTTGTCAGCAGCCGGTGTTTCGCCCATTGCCGTCTGGCGGCCGGCGGATGTGGTTTCAGTCATGGTTCGAATCATCCTTGCCTCAATGATGATCTCAATCTAGGGTCTGTAGCTGGTACAGGCTCAAGGGAGTTTGGTGTGAAAAATCATCACAGATCGGTGAAGGTCCTCAGGCGCGGAGATCTCGCCAAGCTGACCGGCTGCAACCTCGAGACCATCCGCTACTACGAGAACATCGGCGTGATGCCCGAGCCGCCGCGCTCCAGCAAAAACTATCGTGTCTACGATGACAGGCATGTCGCGCGTCTGCGCTTCATCATGCGCGCGCGCGAGCTGGGGTTCACGCTCGACGAGGTTCGCGATCTGCTCGCATTGGTCGATGGCGGGGCCCAGACCTGCGGCGAAGTGCAGGGTCTGGCGAATTCGCACCTCGCCTCAGTCCGCGCCAAGATCGCCGATCTCAAGCGCATCGAACACGTCCTGTCATCCACCGTGGCGCAGTGTACCGGAGACGATGTGCCCGAATGCCCGGTCATCGATGCGCTGACGGAAGTGGCGTAAGAGACGTCACGTCAGCAAGGCCGTGGCAACGTAGATGTATTCGGATTCTCGGGACTGTTTTCTTGTAACTGAATGCACATAAGCGGGCTTATTCGTTTTTGAGCCGTCACCCCGGCAGATACTAAGCTGCAATCCGCCACATACGGAACCGCCCCTGCCCTGTAACCTCGCGGATCAAGCCTTTCTTTTCCATCCACGCGAGGTTTCGTTGCACCGCCGCGCGACTGGCACCGATCTGAGTCTCAGCCATCGGCGCGGACACCAGAGGCCATTCCGCGAAGAGAGTTAGCAAAGCAGGAGGCGTCTTGCCTGATAGTTTCGCCATTTCGCCCTCTGCTTGAACCGTCCAAGTCTCAACCAAATCCAAATGCCGCATCGCCGTTAGTATCGCGCTGTTCATCACGTCCAACCAGCGGGCCAAGCGTTCAGGTGGCACGCCCGAGGCCCGCAGCCCCCCCGCCCCGCCCATGGCCAGCGGCGCAAAGATGGCTCCATTGCCGTCGCTGGCCGCGATCCTGCCAGCAGTTACAGCGGCCTCAATACGGTCTCCATATTGGCCGAGGCCAGCCAGACTCCAGAGGTGAAACCCCATGCAAGCGCTCGTGATCGGGTGGAGGTCAACCGCCGCTGTCATCACGTCCAGCCAGCTCCCTGCACGCTCGTCAAAGCGCTCGGCATTGTTCTCGAACTTCTCAGGATCACGCCGATCCAGGAAGGACGCCAAATCTACCATTGGCTCCGGACCACTTGTCAGGCGTCGCATGGCCCATCCGGCCCGGGCCAGTGCTTCCGAGTCATCCTGCACTCCAGACAAACGCATGGATATCCAAAGCGCCAGCCGATCGGGGCTCACACGATCGCCTGCGAACCAGCTGAGATCCGCCGCCTCTATTAGAGCCAGTCTGTGCCGCCAGCCCTCCGGGCCGCGCAGCAACCGGTCATCCAGAGCACCCAGGCGTCCAGCCACCTTTGCCAGCCGCGCAGTATGAGCACCCTCTGCCTTTGCCCAATCTTCGATGACCACGGTATCAGGCGGTTCCGCCCGTGGCCCAGGAGGCAAATCATCCGGTTCTTCTTCGAGCGGCCCGGGCAGAAACCAGAGGTCTTCTTCGTGAGCCTCCTCATCCCCCTCGGTAATGATGAGAGCGTCATTGAAATCATCACTAAAAGTGAATGCTTGCGGCTTCATGTGTGCAAAATACCAACTTTATGCACATTACCCAAGCGATTTTGTGGCCATTGCCCATGCTCTTTACATAGTATTCGCGGGCGACTGCCGGAGGAACCTCTCTGATCGCGTTCAGGATAAGGAAGCCAAGGGGTTCTTCACCAGCACGACGATAGAGCAATCTCTTGCAATCGTTTACAAACGGTCGTTTAGTATCGGTATATGAAATTGCAAACGGCCGATTTTCATGCCCCTGATAGGCTATGCGCGCGTATCCACAGAGGATCAGACCCCCCTGCCCCAGTCTGAGGCCCTGCAAACTGCGGGTTGCGTCGAGATCTTTGAAGAGCACGCCTCGGGCGGCAATCGCGCGCGACCGGTGCTGGCACGCGTGCTCGAACGCGTCCAGAGCGGCGATACGCTGGTCGTTGTGCGGATCGACCGGCTTGCGTGGTCTCTGTCGCACTTGCTGGAGGTGATCGAACGTCTGGAGGCCAAGGGAGCTTTCTTCCGCTCCCTGCAGGACCCCATCGACACCGCTTCCCCACAGGGCAAGTTCACATTGCAGGTTCTAGGCGCCGCGGCCGAGTTCGAGCGGGCGCTGATCCGCGAACGTACCAAGGCGGGGCTGGCAAGTGCCCGTACTAAGGGCCGGGTCGGCGGGAACCCGGGCCTACGCGCCCGCGATCCAGCGGCGCTACGCAAAGTGCGGCGCGCGCGGCAAGACGGCTACATGGAGCGGCTGAACGAGATGGCTCAGGACTGGGTGCCACATGTCCGACGACTTCGACCCGATATGGCCTGGGAAGATGTGCTTCGGATCATCAATGGCCCCCTGCCCTACGACCGCCACTGGACGCAAAGCCGCCTTCTGCGCGCAGTGAAAGCCTATGTGCGCGACGGGTTTCTGCCCAATGAAGTGCTTGGTCGCGCTGGACGACGCGAAACCGACGACCGCCTGCCCGCGATTGTCGCTGGCATCAAGGGCGCGGACCCTGACATCACGCTCCAGGCGATCTGTGACCGACTGGAATCCATGCGCGAACGCACCCCGCGTGGACGCGCCAGCTGGCAGCCGTCGTCCGTGAGGATGCTGCTGGAGCGCGCGGAGAAGTTGGGCTTGCTGAAGTGCGAGCAATAAACACAACCTTGCAAATCTTCCAACTCATGGAACAATTGCAAGGTTGCAGCCCGTTTTCTGGTCAGGTGAATGGATTCACGACGCGTAACTGATCTTCAACCAGCAATCCGTCGTGCATATCTTCGCTCCACAAAGTCGTGCATCCAGCAATAAGGGCGGCCGACACAATCATCGCGTCATAGACCGAAAGCTGGTATTTTTCTGCCAAAGCTCGGCCCACCAAATGGGTTTGCACAGACAGGTCTTCGACTTCACACAAGGATTGGACCCCTGCAAGAAAAGCGCCGGTCTCCTCCCAACTAAGACCGGCTTTCCTCCGGCAATTGACCATCGCTTCGTTCAGGACCTGCACACTGATCCGCGGCCCTTGCCCCAGGATGTCTTCCGCCCGATCCGCCTTTGGGCCGTCGTCAAGAAGGTAAAGGACGACATTTGTATCCGCGAATTCAGCGCTCATGCGCAGCGTCGCGGCTCAGGCGTGCGTCCTTGGATAGTTTTCCGCGAAACCGCCTTAGCCCTTGCAGGACTTCATCGGCGCGAGGTTGGCGCTGGACGAGCAAGGTACCGTCGTCCTTTATCAGATCGATTTGGTCACCCTCTTTAAGACCAAGTTCGCGCACAAGATCGGCAGGCAGGCGGACCGCGAGCGAATTCCCCCATTTTGCAACTTGCATCGGTATCGTCCCTCCTGGTGGATATACGAGCCTATATGTATATCATCCTGACGCAATTGCCAAGATCAGCATTCGACGACGACGGCGAACGGGCTTGTGTTTCGACGGTGAGCTCACACAAGATGTGGAAAAAACTTGCGCGAATCCGACTCTTACGGCAATAGTCACGGAAACGAGGCAAAAAACGTCAATAACCGTGAACACGCCAAAGATGCGTAGCGCGGATCGAGAGGGCAGATGAACAAGACTTTCGTGCATCAGGACCTGAACGCGGTCATCCGCCAGCATTCCGAGTGGCTGGCCAACCAGCTTCATTCGCAACGCGAGAGCCTGTTTCCCCCAGACGCCACAAAGGAAATGCGCAAATTCTCCTCCGGCGAGGCGGCAGCGCTTCTTGGTGTGAACGACTCATACCTGCGCAAAATCAACCTTGATGGCAAGGGCCCTTCGCCTGAACTGACGGCCGGCAATCGTCGCCTGTATTCCGCGCAGGACATTCAGGCCCTGCGTGTCCTGCTGGAAAAGACCGCGCGCAAGCCTGGAGACTATATCCCCGGACGGCGTGACGGCGATCACCTGCAAGTCATCGGTGTGATGAACTTCAAGGGTGGATCGGGCAAAACCACGACTTCGGCACACCTTGCACAGCGGCTGGCCTTGCGCGGTTATCGCGTCCTGGGCATTGATCTTGATCCGCAGGCCTCATTCACGGCGTTACATGGCGTACAGCCCGAATTCGATCTGACAGATGGCGGCACGCTCTATGACGCGATCCGCTATGACGACCCAGAGCCGATCCGCGCCGTCATCCGCAAGACCTATATCCCGAACCTCGACCTGATCCCGGGCAATCTGGAACTAATGGAGTTCGAACACGAAACGCCGCGTGCTCTTTCACAAGGCAACGCAGGCCTGTTCTTTTTCCGCGTAAAAGAGGCGTTGGCCCAGGTTGACGGCGATTACGACGTTGTGGTCATCGACTGCCCGCCGCAACTGGGCTTTCTCACCATGTCCGCACTTTCTGCCGCCACCGGCGTGCTGGTCACAATTCATCCGGAAATGCTCGACGTGATGTCGATGTCGCAATTTCTGCGCATGACGGCTGATCTGATGGACGTGATCGCCGAAAGCGGTGCGGACATGTCCCACGACTGGATGCGCTATGCGCTGACACGCTATGAACCTCAGGATGCACCACAAAACCGGATCGTTGCCTTTCTGCGCACCATGTATGGCGATGCGGTGCTCAACTCGCCTATGCTCAAATCGACGGCGATCTCCGATGCAGGTCTGACAAAGCAAACCCTATACGAAGTCGAGCGGAGCGCCTTTACCCGCACGACCTATGATCGCGCCCTTGAAAGCCTGAACGCGCTGAACGACGAAGTCGCTGATCTTATTCAGAAAACGTGGGGTCGGGCATGACAAGTGGCAAGAAAAAACGGATGTCGATGCTCGACAATCTCGCGGCAGCCGGTGGCCCGGCCCCTGCCCCTCAGGCTGGCGCCGTAACCCCTATGATGACGTCCAACCGCGCCCTGCGCTCGGCCCGTGACGCGGTCGATTCACATCATGTCTGGGAACTCGACCCGGCCAGTATCGTCGACGACCGAATGGCCGACCGGCTTGATCCGGCGGATGTGCATGATCTGCGCGTCGCAATCGAGGCGAATGGTCAGACCGTACCAATTCTTGTGCGCCGGCACCCGTCAGAGACGGACCGCTATCTGCTCGTCTATGGTCGCCGCCGGCTCGAGGCGATCCGCCAGTCCGACAAGGTCGCCAAGGTGCGCGCACTGGTCGCAAATCTGGATGATGACAGTGCCCTGCGTGCGCAGATTTCCGAAAATATGGCGCGCCGCGATTTGTCCTTCATTGAAAAGGCGATATTTGCGCAAGAACTCGTATCGTCGGGCTTTGGAAATCAATCACAGGTTGCAGAAGTTCTGACCGTGACCAAATCTTCGGTGTCCATGGCCATCGCCATCGCCGACATGGTCGGTACAGACCTCATCCGCGCCATCGGTGCTGCACACGGCATCGGCCGACCCCGGTGGGAGGCCATGGGCCGTGCCATCGCGGACAACGACCTGGATCGGGGCAGCCTGATCCGCCTTGCTGAGGAAACCCATGGCAAGGCCGATGTGGCCATGGTGATTGATGCCGCACCTGGGACCGACGACCCCTCTGTGCAGGCGTTCGAGGCCGTGTCGAAGGTTGTCACAAGGTTAGTCAAACCGGCCAAGGCCCCCTCCACTTCCGCTGCATCCAGTCAGCCGCTCAGGATTGGGGGCAAACGTGGCGGCACGCTCAAACGCACCGCCAAAGGGATCTCGATCGAGTTGCAGAATAGTAAGTTTGCCGACTGGGTAGAGTCTGAAGCCGATGATTTGATTGAAGAACTTCACGAACGCTGGAAGCAGCGTTCAGAAGACTGAGGAAGAGCAGAAACCAAAAACAGGAGGCACGAAAAAGCCAAAGAAAAGGTCCCGCAAAGCGACCGCCCTACGAGACCCTGACTTGTTCTTAGCACTTTCAAGTTAGTCTCGGTCGCCGTTTTTCGCAAGTCTTAAGTGATTCGCGGACCGTGATTTCTTTGTCTTAGTGAATGTAAAATGGACTACACCCCCGTAACGCCTTTCAGGCGACCCATAAATGCTGCCATTCTGCAATATCAGGCAGCGGCGCAACAGGACCTCCCCCCTTCCGGCGTCAACAAATGGGAAGTACTTCGCGAACTCGCCGCTGCCCGTATCGCCTTCGGCTTGTCCGACCGTGATTTGAGCGTGCTTCAGGCATTGGTCAGTTTCCATCAGGCCACGATCGTTGGCGGGAACCATAGTGAAACTGTCGTGCATCCGTCCAACAAGGCTATTTGTGAGCGCCTGAACGGTATGCCCTGCTCGACCATGCGGCGGCATCTGGCGAACCTGGTGCAAACCGGTTTTGTCGTGCGTCGCGACAGTCCCAACGGCAAGCGTTACACGCGCCGATATGGCGACGAAAAGATCGCTTTCGGCTTCGATCTGGCCCCCCTCGCCCAACGCTTCGTCGAAGTGTGCGAAGCCGCAGAGGCTGTCCGTGCTGCGGAGGAGCGCTACAAGCGGCTTAGAACCACTGTAAGCCTCATGCGCCGTGATCTAGCGGGTCTCGTCGACTACGGCCGCTCTCTGCGCCCTGATCGCGCCATCTGGGACCAGGCGTCCGACCTATGCGTCCTGACGGCGCGTGACCTTCGCCGCAAGCTCGACTTTGCAGAGTTGCAGCAGATGGAATCTGCGTTGTCCGAAGCCCTCAACGCCATTCGGGACCTGTTGGAACCAGTGCAATCACAAGATATGAGCACCAATGAAGTCACAAATGAGCAGCACTATCAGAATTCAAATAAAGACTCTTATGTTTTTGAACCACGCTTAGAAAAAGCGCAGGTCGAGGGCAGCGCCTCCGATCCGGCGGCAGCACTGGTTGCAGAGGCTAGTACTGATGAGCCTGTCCCGGTCGACAACAATCTACCCAGAATACCCCTCGGTCTCGTTTTGGCCGCTTGCTCTGAATACCGAACTTATGCTGAACGACCTGTGCGCCACTGGCATGATCTAGTAAGGGTTGCCGATGTAATAAGACCTATGATGGGCGTCTCTCCTTCAGCTTGGGATGAGGCCAAACAGTACATGGGCCCGGAAGAGGCATCGGTGGTCATCTTGGCAATGTTGGAACGCTTCGGCGACATCCGGTCGCCTGGTGGGTACTTGCGGTCACTGTCTGCAAAGGCTGCGCTCGGTGAATTCTCCTGTGGTCCCATGATCATGGCCCTAATGAGAAAGGACGCTGCATGAAAAGTTCACAGCTGTGAACTGCGTCTTGTTTCGTCCCGCAGAAGACAGGTTCACAGCTGTGAACTCATTGCTTAGGGGATCCGTCCACTTTCTTCCTGGGCGCGCTGACCTGCGTAGAGCGCGGACTAACGAAAATCACACAGTCAGGTCACCATCTCCAAACAGGTTTGGAAAAAGCCGTTCTCGATAATCCAACGGAAACGCCAACCGAACTGGCGTCTTCGGCGAGGCGGACGTCATGTATCCGGCGGCGGTCAGTTTACTCAGCGTGTTGCGAGCAGTACGCTCGGACGTCTTGAGCACAATCTGCGCATCGCCTCGTTCCAGTGCCCCATGCCGAAGAACCGCCGAGATTAGTTCCGGCGCTCGCTTGTCATCGATGGTATCTGCAACAAGACGACGATACCGTTGGTCCATTCCGCCGAGATCGAACAATCTTGCTGAGAAGGTGATCTGGTCGAGCGTCACCTTTAGGAACCATTCACTAAACGTCTTCAGTGCCGCTTCTGACAGGTTCCCCCGTCCGTCGCGGTCTCCGCGGCGTGGACTGTCGGCCAGATCCATCATCCGTTTGTACTCGCCCCGATCGGTTAGCCCGCGGGCCAGCCCACGTGATACGGACCAGAGCCCTTGGCCACCAATCCCCGCTGTGAGGGCCATGGCATGAGACATCAGTCTGCTGACACGGCCGTTACCATCCGGGAAAGGGTGGATGTAGTTGAGCCGGTGATGTGCAGAGGCGATCGCGATGATCCGTCCGCTCGAAGACCGCGCCGCAATCTGAAATCGTTTGTCGAAATGGTCCATGAATGCCGCGACGCGCGACGATGAAGGAGGTAGGTGGCGCCCGACCGCAACTTCCCGATCATCATCCTGGCGCATGCGTCCCGGAACGATGGGCTCTTGTGTGCCGTCGGGATGTTCGATGACCCGAAACTCATCCGGCATCTCGTCGTAGAAGGTCTTATGGACCCAAGTCAGGAATTCGACGGATGTGGGGCGGGGCAGGGTGCCCTTGCGATGCATCTCGTCGATGGCCCGTTGAACGATGACGTGCGCCCGGGCCTCAAGGGCGAGAGGGCGAGTTTCTTCCTCAAGCTCGGCACCAGCCAGCGCCCTTTCGATGTCGCGGGGGCGCGTGTTGTGTCCTTCGATCAGGTTGGAGTAGTAGCAGTTCATCACACGGACGAGATCGGCAAGTTCGGCTGCGCTGTCAGGATGCAACCCTTGTCCCAGCCCGGTGGCTTCCCTCTGGATGTCGACCGAAAGGTCTGCCAGTTCTGTGGGAATATGCTCCTCGAAGAAGCAGGGTTCGATCCTGGCGGGTGTTTCCAGCATTTTTGCCGATCTTCCATGTTTGCAAAGTAATTGAAAAATATACACATTTCGTACTTTCAAGCAAGGTTTTGCCGATATGCCTTGCCGATCTTGCCTGCCGATCTGGAATTGCTGCATGAAATCAATGGCTTCGGCAGAAGGGCCGGGCTTTTCGGTTTTGTTGTGTGCCCAAAGGGGCCGGAAAAAGAGAAAGTGTTCTTCGGGTTTTGTGACTGACGGATGAGGGCCTTTGGGGTCCCTCAGATGGGTCCGGGCCGGGTTCCGGTCTGCCGTTCCGGATGAAGGGCATTCCTATGCAATCAGGTGTCTTGCGCGTGCTCCGCGCAACCGCCGCCTCCTGGTGGCGGCATAGAGAGCTGCGCCGAACTGGCCAGACGGCGCTGGCACAGCGGCTCGAACGCCAGACCGTCCTGCGTGATCTCGGCTATCTGAAGCAGGCGGCGTCATTGCCAAACGCGCATGTGATCTGCGGGGAGGGTGGGACATTCCTCCATCTCGGTTGGACCTTCGCGCCGATCGAGCGCTTTCCCTTGGCCGCCCTCGCGGTCGCACGAGGAACGCCGTTCATCGATATCCGATCCGTCACCGATGTCACCGCCTTCGCGAACTTGCCGTGCGTGGCGCGGGACGGATCGGTCGACCCTGATCCTTGCGGTCCTGGCAGGTCCGTCTCGCTGACCACCTACATCGACATGGTCGAAGCCCTCGGTGCCAGGATCGCCAACGATCCGCGCCCCCGCCAGTCAACCTGATCACCATTCCCTCTCACCAACACTCGAAAGGAGGCCAGCCATGGCCCGATCCCGCACGCCCAAATTCGATGCCTCCGAGGTCATCACAAACGAAATCATCCGTATCATCGAGCGCGGCGTCCTGCCATGGCGCAAGCCCTGGACTGCAGGTGGCAGCTCTCGCCCTCTGCGCGTGGGCGGTGAACCCTATCAGGGGGTCAACAACTTCCTGCTGACGATGCGCACCGTGATGGCGGGCCATAGCTCGCCTTTCTGGATGACGCTGCCGCAAGCCAATGCCTTGGATGCAAAAGTCCGCAAGGGCGAGAAGTCCTCTGTCGTTGTCTATTACGGTCAAAGCCGGAAAGACGCGGGCGGCGAGGACGACCGCAGCGACGGCGATGATCACTCCGAAGAGGCCCGCATCTTCCGCTTCCAGAGATCCTATCGCGTGTTTAACGCCTGCCAGATCGAGGGGTTGCCGGATAGCTTCCATCCCGAGCCGGACCCGGTGCCCGAGCATCCGCCGTCCGAGCCCATCCCGCACATGCAGGCGTTTTTCGATGCCATCGACATCACGACCGTCTTCACGGGCACAGAAGCGTACTATTTGCCCCCCGTGGACAAGGTCTACATGCCATCAATCACGCGGTTTCAGGACCCGCGCAATTTCTACGGGGTCTGGGCGCATGAGCTGGCCCATGCCACGAAGGCCCCGCATCGACTGAACCGTGATTTCGGGTTCTCGAAGTTTGGCAACACGTCCTATGCGCGCGAGGAGATCGTCGCGGAATTGACCTCGGTGTTCCTAGGTCAGACGCTCGGGTTCACGGCGCATACGCTCGAGATGAATGCCGCCTACCTCCACAACTGGTTGCGCGTCCTTCGGTCTGACAAAGGCGCGATCTTCCGGCACGCCGCCGATGCGCAGCGCGCCTGCGACTACCTGATCGCCAGATCGGAGACGGGCAGGGCAGGGGGCCGCGCCGAGGCCGCCTGACCACACGGAGAACGGAGACTCGCATGTCACGCAAGGAACCCAAGACGCTGCGGGTGGCCTGCTTCAGCGACGGCCGCCGCAAGATCATCACCTTCAAACGCGGAGCTTATTGGTGGAGCGCTGCCGAGGGCGCTTATCCGCTCTCGGCAGCGCTCGAGAGCATCAAGCACCAAGGCGGCTGGATCGAAACCATCCCCAACCCGAATTACAGACCCAAAGGGCTGTTCGGGTAGGGCGCCTTCGGCCTCGATTCATCCGCCAAGCGGAAAAGAAAAAGCGGGCTTTGAGAAGGGTGTTTCAAACCTCTCAAAGGAGATCCCCATGTCCATGAATGTTCAACCCCAGCCAGTGGACCTGTCGCGGTTTGATGCCGCTCCTTTGATAGCATTTATTGCAACAAAGGAGACGAACTATGGGATTGAAACGGACGGATGAATTCCGGGCTGACGCGGTGCGGATCGCGCTGACAAGTGGGCTGACACGCAGACAA
>NZ_JBDWLR010000039.1:0-19482 GCF_039973035.1 Sedimentitalea sp. | reverse complement strand
CAATCGCATCGAGATCATGTTCGGCAGGTTGAAAGATTGGAGACGGGTCGCGACCCGATACGACAGGTGCCCGAAGGTCTTCCTCTCCGCAATCGCGCTAGCGGCAACCGTCATCTATTGGCTATGAGTCCTGACCCTAGTTTACCCGAAGACAACATGCTTAAGCGTTCAGACGCGACAAGAGCGGCTAAACAATTGTTGAAGGCAATTCCTCAAAATACTGGTACGATTCAGTATTGCCACGCACATCACTCCTGTGTAATCAGCCAGCCAGTGGAATCAGCCGCTCAAGCTAGGTGCGTCGCATGATAGACTTGTCCCAGCTGATGTCTGCAGTGTCGCCGAGGAACAACGGCGCGCCCCTATAGCTCAGCTGGTAGAGCAACTGATTTGTAATCAGTAGGTCCGCGGTTCGAGTCCGTGTGGGGGCACCATATCTTTATCTGAAATCATCCAAAGACATCCTAAAAAGCCAGTGCTATATGGGTTTCACGGTGCTTCTTTGTCCGATGCAGTCTAACGGCATCCGGTGCGATACCCCCAGATAAGGGGTAGTTTAGGGGGTATCAAGTTTGAACCGATGAAGTGATACCCCCAGCAATGCCATTGTCAGATATTCAAATCCGCAATCTCAAACCTCGCGAAAAAGCTTACAAGGCGTCCGATTTTGAAGGGCTGTTTGTGTTGGTCAAGCCCAATGGCTCCAAACTTTGGCAATTCAAATATCGGCTTGATGGCAAGGAGCGGCTACTTTCTATCGGGGCGTATCCTGAAGTCAGCCTGGCTCAAGCGCGTAAAGTCAAAGAAGCGGCTCGGGTAAATGTTGCAGCGGGCATCGACCCTAGTGAAGCCAAACAGAAAGATAAGCGCCAACGGATAGAAGCAAAAGGCCAGACCTTTGAAAAGCTGGGCGACGCGTTTCTTGCCAAACAGCGCAAGGAAGGGATGTCGGCAGCCACCCTGTCCAAGACTGAATACCATCTGAAGATTGCTGGCCGCGACTTTGGCCGCAAGCCGATTACCGAAATCACTGCCCCAATGATCCTTAAGACCCTGCGCAAGGTCGAAGCGAAGGGCAACTACGAGACCGCGCATCGCTTGCGCGCTCGCATCGGCTCCGTTTTCCGCTTTGCAGTCGCGAGCGGGGTCGCTGAAATGGACCCGACCTATGCCCTTCGCGATGCCTTGATCCGTCCGACACGCATTCACCGTGCCGCCATTATTGAACCCAAGGCGCTGGGTCGGCTCATGCTGGCAATTGATGGTTTCAAAGGTCAGGCGGCTACGCGGACCGCGCTAAAGCTTTTGGCTATCCTCGCGCAAAGACCCGGCGAAATACGAAATGCCCAATGGGCCGAATTTAACCTTGGTGAGCGCGTATGGTGGTGCCCGCGACATCGGTTTCTGACCGCGCCGGAAGATCTCGATGATGCGCATGGGGCTGCCGCAGCAGGGACAGGGCTCGCGCAAAGTGAGAGGGGCACTCTCAGGTTTCTGCTCTGGTTCCGTGGTTTGTTCGGTGCGTTGAACACCGAGCAACGCTCGGATCTTCGTGATGTTTGTTTTGCGCGCCGCACTGGCCAACAGGCCGTAATGCCGGATGCGATGGAACCCATCGGGTAGGACATGGATCAGGAAGCGGCGGATGAACTCGGGCGTGGCCAGACGTATGACCTTTTGGCGGTCACCGGATTTAATACGGTAGTCTTTCCAGCGGAACGCAACGGTGCTGGCATCTGCGCTGACCAGGCGGTGGTTCGAGATGGCAACGCGGTGGGTGTACCGGCTCAGATACGCCAAGACCGCCTCGGGTCCTCCGAAGGGTGGTTTGGCATAGACCATCCATTCGGATTTGCGGAACGGGGCGAGCCACTGCGCGAACTTGTCCGTCTGTGCCAAGCGATTGAGGTCGCCGAAGAACACAAGCTGGCCTGCTCTGTGCAACTCCATCAGCCCCTCCAGGAACAGGCGGCGGAACAGTCGTGCCAACACCCGCACATGCAGAAAGAACCCCGGCTTGCAGGCGACCCAACTTTTGCCATCGGGTGAGAGACCGCCACCGGGGACGATCATGTGGATGTGGGGATGATGCGTGAGCGCCGATCCCCAGGTGTGCAGGACGCTGGTCAGGCCGACCTTCGCTCCGAGGCGCTTGGGGTCGGCCGCGATGGTCATCACGGTTTGCGCTGATGCGCGGAACAACAGACCGTAGACCGCCTTCTGATTCCAATAGGCAATCTGCGCGATCTCTGCTGGCAAAGTGAAGACGACGTGGAAGTATTCCACGGGCAGCAGGTCCTCGGTACGCGCCTGCATCCAATCCCGCGCGGCGGGGCCCTGGCACTTCGGGCAGTGCCGGTTCTTGCAACTGTTGTAGGCAATGTGATGATGGCCGCACCTTGTACAACCCGCCACATGCCCGCCGAGCGCCTCTGTCCGGCAGGCTTCAATCGCCGACATCACCTTGAGTTGGCCGAGACCGATATGACCCGCATTGGCCCGCCTGTATGCCGGACCATAGTTCCGAAAGATATCTGCGATCTCCAGCCGTGGGCACGGCAACTGCCCAGGTCTCTACTCCAATCCCCGCCTGGCGGTATGATCCTGCAGCTTCTCCAGCATCTCGTATGGGCTGACGGTGCCGCGGATGGTCTTGGTCGCAACGTGCGTGTAGCGCGCCGTTGTGCTGAGCTTTGAGTGACCCAAAAGCACCTGGATCACCCGGACATCAGTTCCCGCCTCGAGCAGATGCGTTGCAAAGCTGTGGCGCAAGGTGTGCAGTGTAGCGGGTTTGTTGATCCCCGCCATATGCTTGGCAGACGTGAACGCCCGGTTCAGTTGGCGCGGTGAAAGCGCCATGATCTTGGGTTTTCCGGGAAACAGCCAGCCCTCCAGTCGGGCTTCAAGCCAATAATCCCGCAACAGATCAAGTAACCCGGGCGACAGCATCGCTTTGCGATCTTTGTCGTTCTTGCCCTCGTCAACATGGATCAGCATGCGGTCACTGTCGATGTCCGCGACCTTGAGATTGCAGACTTCCGACGCGCGCAACCCAGCACCATAACTGATCCCCAAGGCCGCTCGATACTTCAGCCCTGGTCCGGGAACCGCCGCCAAAAGGTCGCCAACCTCCTCGACGCTCAAAACAACCGGCAACTTCTTCGCCTTGCGCCGGAACTGCATGTATCGCTTCATCTCTTCGCGCGCGCAGGTCACACCAAAGAAGAACCGCAACGACACGATCCTGGCGTTAAAGACGCCGGTCGAGACCCCGGTATCGGTCATGTGAAGCTGATATGCGCGCAGCTCATCTGGCGTCGCAGTCTCAGGTGATCGCCCAATGAACTCAGCAAAGTATCGGACCGCCCTGATGTGCGCTTGCTGTGTCTTGGGGGCCATTCCACGGATGCGCATATCTTCGATCATCCGCTCACGCAGTGGCGTTGTCTTCTCCTCTTTCATGAGGTCCTCCTGTCATCAGATTGTGAAACCTCAATCGTCAGACAGGTCAGCCAGATTACAAAATGCGCACCGTTAGGATCGGTTCAAAACCTCAGCCACAAGCGCCATTGCCGCGATAGCGGCTTCGTCCTCCCGAAACCCGCCATTCACGCATCGCGCCGCATTTTCGAATGGTGAGGTCGGGCACAGGAATGAGGTGAACATTCGCTGCGGCTACGTCAAAGTTTGCTTGTCCCTGGATCGAGGACATATAGACAAGGAATATTCGAATTTCGCGTTGTGTTCACAAGATTATCCCGCAAGGATCGCGGGTGACTGCTTAATTGTGAGGTCTTTTCTGCAACGAAGCCTGCCGAAATCATCCGGATTGCAAAGGGCGTAAACGATGCGGCAGTCTCGGCCTGATTATTGAAAGTTAAAGATGCAAGAACCTGAATTTCGAAAATGGCTCGAAGCCAAGGGGCAGAGTGAAAGATCGGTAGAAGCCAGAATTAGCACCGCGCGCCGCGTTGAGAATGCGGTGGGTGATTTAGATAAGATTCTGGAGATCCAAAAAATAGAAGACATATTACAACAGTTTGCCTATAGCTCCAACGATGAAAGGGAGAACGCTCCCAATCCATCACCTGTGCAGATTGATGGCAATCTAAGGAATGGTTTGGCAAGCCTGCGCCAATCCATCAGCCTATATGCTGACTTTGTTCGCAACAGCTCATCCATGCCCAACAAACTGGAACACTCACAATATCTTCGAGAGCTGACCAAATCTGAAATTCTTGCGGCCATGGACGACTGTGACATGGAAGGGCTCGAAGCATTTTTGCAGAAACGCAGCTTTGCAAAACCGCAGGTCTGGACAATCCGATCCATCGCTGAGGCAGAACATAGCGATGATGAACCGCAGCTCTATCCAGCGAAGGCGATCGCAGCCGCGGCTATCGAAAAATTGCCAGGTGGACCTACCTTAGCGGCAAAGGAGTTCTTCAACGGCTTCGGCGAAAGCCAGTCTTTCGAGCGATTGAAAGAGCTGGGCTTTGAATTGATAGACAACCGGCAAGAACGGGACAACACCGCGTTGTTCTCTCGCAAAAATATTGAAACCGCTATGGTGGCGTACGATGAGTTTGAAGAGACGGGCGCGCATGCTGACATCTTCTCATCGTTCGGCACTCCAAAAGACTTTTGGGTTCGCTCAACATTGGACACAGCCAAAGGCCCCTATCCGACGAAGCCCGTAGTTGGTTTTGTTTTAAAAAAGAAAAAACTTAACGGCGGATGGTCAACTGGTGCAGCGGCAGCACACCTCCACAATGCTGGCTTCATTATTGTCGATCAGGACAACACCCCTGTGGAGCCGCCAGAGCGCTATAGCCACCTCATTCGAGATGCCGACCGTATCAGAGCTTGCGCACTGAACTACCATATCGAACCTGCCCGGGAGGCGGGACAGGCGTCCGTTACGATCAGAGCTGGAGATTTTGGAAAAGAAATAGGTCTGCAAAACTCTCATCCTAACATTTGCAGCGCGCTCTTGGGTCCAAAGTTTCAAGAGATGACAGGCCTGCCCAAACCCACCTACACAGAACCACAGCCAAGCAGCACGACCGAATTCACCTATCAATTGACCAGTTCCCTCGGGGCGACCATGCCCGAAACTACAACATGGCCAGAACAGAGACTAGATATGGAGCAAGCGAAAAACCTGATCCTCTACGGCCCCCCAGGCACAGGTAAAACACATGCAACAGCGACCGAGGCGTTGCGCCTCTGTGGTGAACAGGTACCGCAAAACCGCAAGGCTGTGATGGAGACTTACAACCGCCTCAAAGCGGAAAAGCGGATCGAATTTGTAACCTTTCACCAATCGATGTCCTACGAGGATTTTGTAGAAGGCCGCCAACCTACCACCGATGCGGAGAAAGACAGCGGGTCTGGAACCGGTTTTAGGTTGCAAACAGTTCCAGGCGTTATTCGGCGAATGGCAGAGCAAGCTCAATTCGGCGCAGCCGAAACCAGTGGAGACGATGACTTTTCCTTGGAGGGCAGACAGGTTTTCAAAATGTCCATTGCCGCCGGAAATATTCCATCTGAACAATACCTGTTCGATGAGGCAATTTCAGAAGGTCACACCCCTTTGGGCTGGGAAGACATCGATTTCAGCGATCCCAAATACACCGACCCTGAAGAAATTTTGAAGATATGCCGCGCCGAGGGGCGCCGCGAAGGGCCTGTTACTAAACAATCCGGCCAAGTCGCCCTTGTCGATGCCTTCCGCAACCAAGTTCAGGTCGGCGATATTATAGTCGTTTCAAAAGGCAACAGCCTGTTCCGAGCAATTGGCGAAGTGACGGGGGAATATGAATATAGTCCACGAGAAAGCCGGATATATTGCCACCGGAGGGCTGTTAACTGGCTCTGGGTAGACCGCCAAGGACTTCCTGTACCAGAGGTTTACGACTCAAATTTCACCATGCGTTCGATCTATCGCCTTGGGGAAAGCAAGCTAAAGAAGTCCGCCCTTCTCCGGCTGATCAACGGGGTAAATGAAGATACAGTTCTCGAACAGCTCCCGCATGTACTTATTATTGATGAAATCAATCGTGCCAACATTTCGAAAGTCTTCGGTGAATTGATTACTCTGATCGAGCCGGACAAACGGTTGGGCATGGAAAATGCTCTGAAGGTACGCCTGCCCTACTCTGGCGAGGACTTCGGACTACCCAGCAATCTGCATATCCTTGGCACTATGAATACCGCTGACCGTTCGATTGCGCTCCTCGACACCGCACTGCGTCGAAGGTTCGAATTCAAAGAGATCGAACCTGATCCTGAAACCCTCCGCGACGCGGCACGGCGTTGCGGGCTCGACCTGCCCAAGATTTTACGCGTCATCAACAATCGTATTGAGTACCTATATGACCGTGAGCACCGGATCGGGCATGCCTATTTCATTGGCTGCGCATCCCGCAAAGATGTTGACCAAACAATGCGCCATAAGGTGATCCCTCTTCTGGCCGAATACTTCTTCGAGGATTGGCACAAGGTTGCCGCAGTGTTGGGGGATGCCGAGGCGCATGAAGGGCCAATCATTGGCGGCTTTCTGAAGCGAGAGCTGTTAAAGGCACCTCCTGGCATGGACAGTGAAGCGGATGGCCCAACCCGGTTCCGCTGGAGCCTGAAGGATGCAGATGAAGGCTTTGCCTATGCTCGATTGACCGACTGATGAACCATTTCAGCATCCGCGAATGGGAGAAAATCGCCTTTGGAAAGGACAGCGACCCCATTTCCGAAGGTCAGGCCGAACGATTGGCGAAAGTGGCACGCAATTCTGCATTTTCGGGCAGCAACGGCGAAGGTGTTTTGGAACACCGCAGAAAACACCTGCGTGCTCGGGGTGTGGTCGGGGTGATTTCCTCCGCAGATTGCCAACTTGAGATACTCCCCAAAATTGATGCCTCAGGGGAGCAATACGCAGCGCCAGAAACTCTCCGTCGCCGTCTTGTTCACATGCTGTCCGTGGCGCGCGATCTTCGCATTGATGCACAAACAACAGCGAGTCTGGGTTGGCAACGCGATACCCTGCTTGAGATCCTGATCAGGATATTCTGCCAAAAAATGACCGAAGCTGTACGGCACGGGATTCCGCGGCGCTACATCGCGCACACGGATGATCTGCCAGCCGTACGTGGGCGTCTGAATGTCACAAGGCAGTTTTCTGTTCTGGCGGCACAGCCTCAGCATCTGGCTTGCCAGTATGATGAGCTCTCTCCGGACATTGACCTCAATCGCGTCATGAAGGCCGCAATTTCTAAACTGTCCCGCGTTGCGACGGCCGCAGACAACCTGCGGTCTTTGCGCGAACTCTCTTTTGCTTACGCTGACATCACCAATGTAGCACCATCTGCGCTTCGGTGGGATCGAATTACCCTTGATCGCACCAATGACAGATGGCGAGAGTTACTGTCACTTGCCAAATTTCTTTTGGGCGATCGTCACCAAACAACGAATGCGGGGGCCAGCGACGGCCATGCACTCTTATTCGAAATGAATGTACTTTTTGAGGAATATGTCGCCAAGCTCCTCAAACGGGGGCTTGCTGGCACCCCGTTCAGAGTTACCTCACAAGGAGGTCAGCGGGACTGCTTGTTTGAGGGGGAGCAAGGTCGATTTAGAACACGCCCCGACATCCTAATTCGTCACAAGGATGATGTTATCATGGTCATCGACACAAAATGGAAGCGCATATCTCCCCGCATCGAGGATGCAAAACAAGGCATCAGCCAAGGCGATGTGTACCAAATGATGGCATACTCACAGCTCTATGCATGCGACCGTGTCATGCTGCTGTATCCGCATCACCAAGGGTTATCTGCCACCCCGCCGCAGCAGACTTATGCAATCGGTACTGCCGGGGCCCCAAGGAAGCTCTTGGTATCCACCATTGACGTATCACGAAGACACTCACTGGTAACAGCATCACTGGCACATTTGGTCAGGACAGCATAGCTGACCTTGGCGCAGGCATCAGCATCGTGATGGTGCCCTTCGGACGACTGTGTTGCATAGGTCGAGTATTCACCGGAACGCGCCCTTACCCGAGGTGCGCGAATTCCTGTTCGAACGCGTCGGTAACGTATTGCGCGACAATGCAATCGACTACGTGAAATGGGATCACAACCGGGTTATTCCGATGTCGGATGCCGACCAAACACGAGGGTCCTACGATCTGCTTGAACGATTGCGCCGTGCGTTCCCAGATGTCGAAATCGAAAGCTGCGCATCGGGCGGCGCGCGCATCGATTTTGGGATTCTGTCGCGCACCCAGCGGGTCTGGCTTTCCGACAGCAACGACGCCTTGGAGCGTCTGAAAATGCAGCACAACGCGGCAATCTTTTTGCCGATGGCAGTCACCGGCAGCCATGTTGGTCCAGGGACCTGCCATACGTCCGGGCGCACGCTGGATATCCGGTTTCGCGCTTGGGTCCTCGCGCAGAGGCACAAGGGGTTTGAGATGGACCCGCGCGAACTTTCCAACGACGAAACTGCGGTATTGAAAGAGGTCACATCGTGGTGGAAAGCCAACCGGAACTGGATCTACTGCGCTGACATCCTGCGACTGGACAGCCCGGACCCGGCCGTGATCGCGGAGCAGCAACTCGCCGAAGCTGGCGGCAACTTTGTCGTCTTTGCCGGGAAAGCAGGAACATCAAGCCAGATCGTGCCGCGCCCCCTGACGCTGACCCGGTTGACCCCGGATGAGAAATACCGGGTCGAGCTGATCAATGAGAGGCGCGTATGGCCTTGGCATGGTATGCCCGGCATGGATGGGTCCCTCTGCCGGTATTGGATGAAAAATCTCGGCATCTTATGGAGTTGCCGATTATGTGGCCAGACGAAACTGATAAATGGCCCGCCGCAACGCGGTTTCGGACCCTTCTGGCGATGGATATGAACCATGTATCGCAGCCCTTGATTTCCATTTCGACCGATACTCCCGCCCTGTGACAAGAGAGAGCTACTGATGACCCAGACCGCAACATTTCACGACCTCGCAGGCAAAAGCGTTTTTGTCACCGGTGGCGGAGCGGGCATCGGCGCTCATCTGACCGATGGGTTGATGGCGCAAGGGGCCAAAGTCACTTTTGTCCAGCGCTCCGATGCAACCGGATTTACCGACCAAATGCAGCAGAAACACGGTGAACGGCCGCTCTTCATGCAGTGCGACGTTACCGATATCGAACGTCTGAAAACCTGTATCACCGACGCGGGCAAGGCGCATGGCCCGGTGACGGTCCTTGTCAACAACGCCGCCAATGACCAGCGCCACGCCACCGAAGAAATCGATGCAGAATTCTGGGATTGGTCGCAGGCCGTAAACCTGAAGGCCTATTTCTTTGCCTGTCAGGCGGTGATTGGGGGCATGCGTGCGGCTGGTGCCGGCTCGATCATCAACTTTACGTCGATCAGCTATATGATGGGCAATGCGGGCTATCCTGCGTATACCACGGCAAACTCTGGTATCAATGGCATGACCCGCAGTCTTGCGCGCGAGTTCGGCGCGGACAAGATCAGGGTCAACGCGCTTGCACCCGGGTGGGTGTTGACCGACAAGCAGAAAAAAATGTGGGTCACGCCCGAGGCGCTGAAAGCGCATCTTGAACGGCAATGCCTGAAAGATACACTGGACCCTAAGGATATGGTGGATGCTGTGCTTTTCCTTGCCTCCAACACCAGCCGGATGATGACGGGTCAGGCACTGGTCGTCGATGGCGGCGTCGCAACAACGGGGTAGTTTGAGTTGTCCAAACGTGCAGACTGGATAGCGGTAGATTGGGGAACCTCAAATCTTCGCGCTTGGGTTTTTGGGCCTGACGATACGCTGATCGCGCGGCTTGCCTCGGATCTTGGCATGGGCGCGCTGACGCCGGATGCTTTTGAGGGCGTCTTGCTGGATCTGATTACCCCGCATTTGGGCGATGCGGTTACGCCGATCATCTGCTGTGGGATGGTGGGCGCGCGCCAAGGCTGGAAAGAAGCGACCTATGTCACCGTGCCCTGCGCCCCGCCTGGTGTGGGCGAGGCCACCAAGGTGCCGGCAACCGACCCGCGCATAATGCCGGTGATCCTGCCGGGTATGCAGCAATCCGCGCCCGCTGACGTGATGCGTGGCGAAGAGACCCAGATCGCCGGATACATCGCCGAAAACCCCGATTTCGACGGAGTGATCTGCCTCCCCGGCACCCATACCAAATGGGCTCAGATTAGCGCCGGAGAGGTTGTGAGTTTCCGCACCTTCATGAGTGGTGAAATGTTTGCACTACTGTCGGAACAATCGGTCTTGCGCCATTCGGTTCAGTCCAAAGACTGGGACGATGAGGCATTTTCCGACGCGGTCAGCGATGCGCTCGGCACTCCGCAAAACCTTGCCTCGCGCCTGTTTGGTCTGCGCGCCGAAACATTGGTCAACGACATGCTGCCGGGCACCGCAAGATCGCGGTTGTCGGGCCTGCTGATTGGTCTCGAACTGGCGGGCGCGCGCCCATATTGGTTGGGTCAACGGATTGCGGTGGTCGGTGACCCAAGACTCTCGCGGCTTTATGAGATCGCACTTGGTTGCCAAAGCGTTCCGGTGGAAATGGGCGATGGTGACGCGATGACGCTTGCCGGTCTCAAGGCGGCACACAGACGTTGGAAGGAAAACGTGAAATGACCCGGAATATTGTTGCGATCCTGCGCGGGATCACCCCGGCAGAGGCGCTTGAGCTGGGCGGTGCCTTGATCGACTGTGGTATCACCAAGATCGAGGTGCCGCTGAATTCTCCTGATCCGTTCGACAGCATCGAAAAACTGGCACGCACGTTTGGCGATCACGCGCTGATTGGTGCGGGGACTGTCTTGACACCGGACGATGTAACGAGGCTGCACGAGGTCGGGGGCGCGCTAGTGGTTTCGCCCGATTGCAACCCGGCTGTCATCGAGGCAACCAAAGCCGCAGGAATGCTGTCCTTTCCCGGTGTCATGACGCCAACCGAATGTTTCACCGCACTGCGCCACGGTGCTGATGGTCTGAAGTTCTTTCCCGGCACACTGGTCGGTCCCGAAGGCGTAAAGGCCATCCGCGCCGTCCTGCCCAAAGGCACCCAAGTGCTCGCTGTCGGCGGAGCCGGTCCGGAAAACTTTGCCGAGTGGAAAGCCGCTGGTGCAGATGGTTTCGGTATTGGCAGCGCTCTCTACAAACCCGGGTTCACCGTCGATGACATACGTCAGCGCGCCTCTCGGATGGTCGCGGTCTATGACGAAGTCTTCGCACCATGAAGGTGACGACCTTCGATCCGCGCGTCTGCGCGTTGGGCGAAGGTCCGCTCTGGCATCCCGAACGTCAGCAGCTTTTCTGGTTTGATATCATCACTAAACGCCTGCTCAGCCGTCAGGGTGATACATCGCTCGAATGGCAGTTCGATCGCCATGTCTCTACCGCCGGTTGGGTGGACCGTGACAGGCTGATGATTGCCAGTGAAACCGACCTCTTTCTATTCAACATCGAAACCGGAGCCTCGGATACGCTCTGCCCGCTGGAGGCCGATCAGGTCTCGACCCGGTCCAACGACGGCCGTGCGGATCCGTGGGGCGGCTTCTGGATCGGGACGATGGACAAGGAGGCCGCGCCGCAAGCCGGTGCAATTTATCGCTGGTACAAGGGCGAATTGCACCCACTGGTTCACGATCTAACCATTCCCAACGCGATCTGTTTTTCGCCTGACCGAAAATATGCGTTCTATACCGACACCCCGGCGCACCAGATCATGCGTCAGCCGCTCAAGGCCGATGGTTGGCCCACCGGGGCGGCAGAGGTTTTTGTCGATCTGAACGAAGCGGGTCTGAACCCGGATGGCGCGGTCATCGACGCCGAGGGATGCCTGTGGAACGCGCAATGGGGAGCGGCCAGGGTGGCACGATATTCCCCCGATGGTGCCGAGTTGATGGCCGTCGCGATGCCGGCGATGCAAATGACTTGCCCCGCGTTCGGCGGCCCCGATCTTACCACGCTGTTTGTCACGTCCGCCGCCGAAGGTATCGACAGTCCGACCGAGAACCAGGGGAAGACGTTCTCGATCCGGCTTGGCCAAAGTGGCGAGCAGGAACATCGCGTGATCATCTGATGAAGCGTACTCTCGGCACTTGCTACTACCCGGAACACTGGCCCCGCGAGATGTGGGAGGATGACACCCGCCGCATGGTCGACCTAGGGCTAACATGGGTACGGATCGGAGAATTTGCTTGGTCGCGTCTTGAACCTCAGCCGGGTCAGTACGAATTTGGCTGGCTTTACGATGCCATCTCTGTTCTTGGCGCTGCAGGCCTGCGGGTGGTGCTGGGCACACCAACAGCCACCCCGCCGCGCTGGATGATAGATCGACATCCCGACATGCTGGCCGTCGATGCCGAGGGGCGGCAGCGCAGGTTCGGGTCGCGCCGACATTATTGTTTCAGCCATGCCGGCTACCGTGCCGAATGTGCCACCATTGTAACCCGGCTCGCCGAACGATACGGGCAAAACCCGCATGTCGCCGCGTGGCAGACCGACAACGAATACGGTTGTCACGACACGACCATTTCCTACAGCACGGCGGCTCGCTCGGCCTTTCGCAGCTGGTTACGAAACCGATATCCGGGTCAGGGCAACGATGGTGACATCGCAGCTCTGAACGCTGCATGGGGCAACGTATTCTGGTCTATGGAATATGACGACTTTGACCAGGTCGACCTTCCGAACCTGATAGTAACCGAACCCAACCCGTCGCACACGCTGGCCTTCCGCCGGTTCAGTTCGGATCAGATTGCAACGTTCAACCGCCTGCAGACTGACATTATCCGCAGACATTCCTCCGCTCCGGTTGCGCATATCGACATGGGCCAGATCATTGATTTTGATCACTTCAAACTGGGTGCGGATCTGGGTATCGCCACATGGGACATGTTATCCGCTGGGGTTCCTCGAAGACCGGGTTGGAGCAGACGCCGCGCGGCAACGCACCTATGCACCTCAAGGGGACCCGGATTTTCAGGCGTTTCACCACGATCTTTATCGCCCGGTGGGCAGAGGCCGCTGGTGGGTGATGGAGCAACAACCCGGCCCGGTGAACTGGGCGCCATACAACCCTGCCACGATTCCGGGCATGGTTCGGCTTTGGTCTTGGGAAGACTTTGCCCATGGAGCCGAGGCGGTCTGTTATTTCCGCTGGCGTCAGGCTCCTTTCGCGCAGGAGCAGATGTATTCGGGATTGCTGCGTTCCGACAATGTCGATGCACCCGGAATGGCAGAGGCACGACAGGTCGCAGAAGAGATGCGAAACGCGCCGGACGTCTCGCAAGGCCGCTCGCCGGTTGCGTTGATTTTCGACTATGATGCCGATTTCGCTTGGGCAACCCAACCGCATGGCCAAGGGCTCAGCTATTTCGCGCTGGTGTTTGACACCTATCGCGCGATGCGCGGCCTTGGCTTGTCGATCGATATTCTGCCTTCTGATACACGAGATTTCTCTGGCTACAGGTTTGTCGCCGCACCCGGGCTGATCCGCATGACCGAGGCATTAAGGGTCGCACTTGCCACCTCTGATACGCAGGTGATTTTAGGGCCACGAAGCGGCGCACGAACTGATGAGATGGGGCTTCCCACGCCATTGCCGCCGAATTTTCCTAATTTGAATGTTACCGTGTCACGGGTCGAAAGTTTGCGTCCTGATATGCCTGTGGCTCTCGCAAAGGGCGGTCAAGTGATACACTATCGCGAAGTGCTGGAAGGCGACTGCCAAGTGATTGAACGAACCACCGACGGCTCTGCGGTTGCTGTGAAGAACGCGAGTTTGACATATCTCGGCGGTTGGCTGGATCAGCAGGCACTCCGGAGACTGTTCAGCAGAGCATTTGAGGCACGAAAGCTCGACACGATCGAATTGCCGGATGGGGTGCGCATCCGCGATATCGGCAGTGAGCGGTTTTGGCTCAACTACAGTTCATGGCCCGTGGTTGTCTAAGGCGTAAGGCTCGCACAAGCAGATGTTCATCGTCAGCAACTGGCCAAATAGAACAGCCTCGCCAAAGCTGTTTAAGTAACCCTTGGTGCACCATGCCTGCGATGTGCGAAGGCCCCTCTTCCCTGAACAGTTTCCTTTTACGGACTCTGTGACGGGGATGCCGAAGGCAGTTGAGAACGACGATGCCGATCGGGTTCTCCGCGGCATGGGGCCTACAGCTGACGTTCGGTATCAGGCTGAGAAAGTTCGAACCATGCAGCCTCAACATGGTTCCATGAAACGGGAAGTGGATCACGAGCTTGGAGGTTGAGTTGGAGAAAATCAGATTTATCTAAGGTTGCGTAAATGCATACTTCAAGGTACCCATATCTCGAGGTATGTGTTTAATAGTAAAGAACAAAATTGGCACAATACCTAACAACCCAAACTAAAACCAATTTGTATGGAACCTAGAATAATGATTAAAATTTGGTCAATAAGCTGCTTAGCGCTCTCCCTCTTAGTAGCAACCGCAGCCTCAGCTGTTGACGGACATATCGAAGGGGACAAGTGTTATTCGAATGCAGGACCGGGTGAAATCCAAGGAGCCAATGGCAGCGCGTCATGTGGTAACGGCGCGAGCTGTAACTATATGACCGGATCCTGTAAAATCGGACTCGCAGGCCCCGATTCTACAGTATTGCAAGGCGGCGCGGTAAAAGCTGAACGGAACGTTGGCACCAAAAGTCTGCAACTCCAGAGCAAGTAAGAATGCAGTCAGCCTGAACTTTCGGTTAGAATCATTCAAGCGAGCTCATATCAAGTTGGGCTCGTTTTTCTTTCTCTAGCGTTAGCAATGCGGATCGTATCCGCTTCCGACTGACAGCGGTCGTCCGTTTAACCTGAAGCAACAGGCAATCGCTACTGGAACGAAAAAACACAGTGGCCCCCGGCAAACCCGCAAAGGGTCTGCCGATGGTAGTCTGATGTTGGTCGTCGATGGACGACGTAGTCAGCCAGCCATTGCCAGTAGGCGTCAGCGCCGGCGATGCGATCCAAGAACTGAACCACCTAGGGGTAATCTGACCACCGATGACGGTCTATGGGGCGGGAGTGCCATGGATTCTCTATGTCAGCCGCTGGTCACGACTCTCAAGTAGGAAGGGGGGAAGGCATGTAGGGTTGTGTTATCGCGCCTCTACCCTACCGCGTCTATTCAGTACTTATACCTATTACCCTCCTCACTTCCTACCCTATCAGAGTAAGAGGTAAGTCCGGGTGCCACGGGTGCCGACATTACCGGGGGCATTTTCCGAAAAGGTGCGGTATTCGAGCTGGAAGTGCATCGCTGCATTTGCAGCGCCCGGCTTCGCCAGTTCCTTGGCCAGCTCGTCAACGTTGAGCCCAACCTAAGCCTTTACTGGTGAAGCAAATACGTGTGCCGAAAATGCCGGAAACAGACGTTTCAATCGCCCGTTCCTTGTTGCTGAATTGGCAATTGTCCGGATGCGCGCAGACGCTTCACCAAGGATGTCGCCCATTCACTCGACGCTTCACTGTCCGCGCGCAGATCCTGCATCGTTTCAACACGGCTTACGTCAAGGACAAAGCTGGACCGCATTTGCACGTCGCCATCCACCACTCGGAAAGATTGGTTTGTCTCCTGAACCGACAACGTTCCACTTAGCCGCACGGGTTCGTGCATCATGCTAGGACGCCAGTCGCTGTTGATGCGTGCGCGGATCATTTGATTGGCGTTGGGCGGCGGCATGTGACTGCACATCCCCCGTGCGGGCACGAGGTAGACAACTTGCGCCCCGTCCTCATCCGCCGGAGCCGGGATGGCAAACCCGGCGAGGGACACGGTTTGACCATCAAGGTTGGAGTTGGCTGAAGTGGCTGCCTTTTCTCGGCGTTCGGCAACGACCCAGCGTTGTGCGACCAGCCAGTCCGCGTCGATCCCGTCTTGTGCGAGCCGCTCTCTGGCCTCTTCGATCCGAGATTCGGATTGTGCGTTTGTGTCCCCGCCGAGGCCTCCCTGCTCGATCTTTGAAGTCTCGGCGACAATTTCGCGCAGGTCATCGATCTGATCGTAGGTCAGGTCACGATAGGGGTCGTCGAACGTCTGCGCCGATTGATCCATCAGGTCTGCCCAGTCGATCGGCTTGCTATCGCTCGCCCCTGCGGGAGTGGCACCCAAAAGAGCGATGAGGGTAGCACAGCGCAATGATGAAAACAGGTCCATAAGGGGTCTCATATCTGGGTTCTGGTTAAAACGGGGCGGCCCAAGGAAAACACTGCCCCGCATATCACTTAGTTCAGAGTGTTCTTGTAGATCACGCCGTCCTTCATGATCAGGCGGATGGTCTCGGGGCTATCGGGGCGCGGGTCTGCGCCGAACCATTGGTCGCCGGTGCCCACCACCGCGAAATCCTCAAGCGGATTGCCGTCGATCAACAGGATATCGGCATAGGCCCCTTCTTCGATCACACCAAGCTTGCCTGCGGGATAGGGGTTCATGAAATCTCCGGACATGGCGGCGATCTCGCCTCCGACCGAGGTCAGCGCAACCAGCGACGTGTAGGCGCCAAAGAACTCGTTCGCGAGGTACTTCTCATAGGCAATCTGGATGTTACAGGCATCTACGCTGCCCACGCAATCCGTGTGATGGCCGCGCTTCGCGGGGCACTCGCGCATATTATCGAGGTAATCCGTAAAGGCCGCGCTTGCGCTTTTTGCCTTTGCAAGGCTTGCCGGAACATCCCTGACTGCCGGGATATTCAGAAGGCCGGGGTCAAAGGCCGTCAGGTTCGTCGTAATATACGCGTCCTTCTCCGCCATCAGGGCGGAGATTTCGCAGTCGAACATAAAGCCGTGTTCGATCGAACGGACGCCTGCGTTCAGCGCATTCACGATCGCTTCTTTCCGGTATGAATGCGCCATGACATAGCTGCCATACTCGCTTGCAACCTGCACGGCTGCCTCGATTTCTGCCTGAGAACCGGCGACGAGCTGCCAAGGGTCAAAAGCCGAAACGACACCACCCGATTGCATGAATTTCAACTGGCTGGCCCCCATGCGGAAATTGTTCCGCCCGAACTTCTGCACATCCGCAACACTATCAACTTCCTGCGCCATGTTCAGGCGGCTGAAATTGGAGGGGGCCCCGACCGGGGCGGTAAAACTCGCGAAGTCGGCATGACCGCCGCGTGTGCCGAGAAATGCGGCTGACGGATACACACGCGGCCCGTCGATCATTCCTGAATCGATTGCGCGTTGCAGGCCGGCATTGGCGCCGCCCGCGTCGCGCACCGTCGTGAACCCCTGCATAAGATACATTTCGGCAGATGCCACACCTGAAATTGCAAGGTCTTCCCAAGTGCTGTTCGCTTCCATCGACGGAAGTGTTGGCCCCGGCAGTTGCAGGTGCACATGATTATCGATGAAGCCCGGTGTCAGGGTCCGACCGCCACCGTCGATGATTGTGGCGCCCTTGGCGTCGATGTCGTCTGTCGAAACCATCTTGATCAGGTTGCCCTCGACCAGAACACTTGCGTTCTCGATCCGGGCTTCGTTCACCCCGTCAAAGACATGGACATTGGTGAAAAGGATCGTCGGGGACCCGTTTTCTTCCTGCGAGGTTGCCGAAGTTGCCGTAGCGGCGACCAGCGCGAGACTGGCAATCGAGTTGAGGTTTAGTCTCCCAATGAATCAGACCCCTGTGCCGGGGTTTCGACCTGAAGGTGAAACATAGCACTCAGAATGTGTCTGTCCTGTCTTTTGGGCGCAATAAAGGTCGGAAGTTTACCCGCCAGGACAGATTGGGGTGACTGTGTTGCATAGGTCGAGTATTCACCGGAACGCACCCTTACCCATGAACTTTCTCACGTGACCGCCTCGAATTCGGGGCGGCCCAGATTGGTCATTTCATTAAGAACGCTGACGCCGATCCTAACTTCGGTCTTCTGGTTTTCGAAGTTTCGCGCTTTCAGTTTTGGCCCAATGACACCCTTCCATCGTCCCGTTCGTTGCTCGGCAGTGCATGCGCAGCATGCATGAGAGGGTGTGTTTCACCGCGGCTCCGTTGATTGTATCCGCTGCTGGATTGCCAGGCGATGCGGCCGTGAGCTTGTATCGCGGCGATGTGGTGGTCTCGAAGCGATGGATCATGCACCGATTGCGGGCTTGGGATTGCGTTCTTCGGAGGCGGAATGATGACTTCTACGGCGTTCCCGAAACGCGCGTTGAGCAGACCGGTGATCGGCGCGCCGTCGTAAGCACCATCTGCCGGAAACCGAGAAACTGGCGCGTCGACCTGATCCAGCAGCCCGGGCAAAGCTGTCGGATCGCGAACGTCATCCAGCGTCAGATCTGCGCAGACGATCTCACCGGTCAAAAGGTCGAGGCCGAGGTGCAGCTTGCGCCAGGATTTGCACCTGGCCTTTGTTTTATGCTTTTCCCGCAACCACTCGCCTTCGCCGAATATCTTCAGCCCGGTACTATCGACCACCAGATGGACTGGCTCGCTTCTTCGGGTTCGAGATTTTACGGGAAGGTTCAATCCTCGACCACGGCGTGACAAAGTTGAGAAATTCGGCACGGGAATATCCAAACCTATCAGTCTCACTATGCCCCGCATCAACCCTTGTGTCTGGCGCAACGGCTGCTTGTAAACCAAGCCCAACGTCAGGCAAATGGTGATCGCGATATCCGAGTATCGTAGTTGACCACCTCCTGATTTCTGGCGGGGTGCCGTCCAATGTCTAAGCGCGTCGGTGTCGAGCCAGACTGTCAAATCACCGCGTTGCCGAAGGCTTTCATTATACTCTGCCCAATTCATCACTCGATACCGCTTCTTATCAAACTTGTGCCGTCGGCAAGCGTTGAACTTGTGAGGCATCAGGGAAATCCGCACTGCTGATAAAGTGCTTCGTTATCAGTCCAACCCAGACCCATGCAACAACACCTCACCGACGTAGGTCTCAATCGCAAGCCCGCGGCACTTTCGGGCGGCCAGCGCCAGAGGGTCTCGATCGGGCGCGCGATTGTGCGTGGGACCGAGGCGTTTCTATTCGACGAACCGCTGTCCAACCTTGATGCCGAATTGCGCGTCGAAATGAGGGTCGAGATTGCACGCCTCCACAAGGAAATTGTCGCGACAATGATCTATGTGACCCACGATCAGGTCAAAGCTATGTCACTTGCGGACAAGATCGGCGTATTGCGCAGCGGCAACATCGAACAGGTCGGTGCGCCGCTGGAGTTACATCGCAATCCGAACAACAAGTTCGTGGCTGGCTTTATCGGCTCGCCTGCGATGAATTTTCTGGACGGCGTAATCAAGGATGGCCTAGTGTATGTGTCGGGCTTGAATGACATCTGTGGGTGGCTCCTGCATTGCAAGTGTTTTCTGGTGATATGCGCGGTCATTTTCGTCAGTACTGTCGTCTGTCCGGCCTGTTTATGTTTTGGCATTGCCTCCACTGGCCCTGATGAATTCCGCAAG
>NZ_JBDWLR010000038.1:0-35593 GCF_039973035.1 Sedimentitalea sp. | reverse complement strand
ACCTCACTCGCGGAATTCATCAAGGCCAGCGGATCACCACCGCACAAACAGGCCGGACAGACGACAGTACTGACGAAAATGACCGCAGAAATCGCCTAAAAAAACTCTTGCAATGCAGGAGCCACCCACAGAGGACGTTCGACACAGTTGCACAAAGCGGATTTCTCATGGCAATTCCGAAAAAATGGGGTTCCCTGTGCCCGACATAGAGATCCGCCAACTCAAGAAGGATGATGTTGCCGCGTTCAAGGCGATACGGCTTGAAGCGCTTGAGATGGAGCCGGCGGCATACGCCAGCAGCGTAGAAGAGTGGGTATCTCTGTCTGACGACGAATGGGCCAGCAGGTTGCACATGCCCGTGTTTGTCGCTTTCAAATCCGGAGAGCCTGTGGGTGTCATGGGCTTGCTTCGCCAAAAGGCGAGCAAAATGAAGCACCGCTCAACCCTCATCATGGTCTACTTACGCGACAGCGCACGGGGACAGGGACTGGCGGAGAGTCTCATCGACGCTGTAGCGAGGTTTGCTGCGGAAAGTGGAGTATTGCAGATCGAGTTGAATGTGAGCAGCGAAAATGGCCGAGCGATCCGCTTCTACGAGCGGAACGGCTTCCGTGCCATCGGGCTCATACCGGCCGGGATGATCCAAGATGGCGCCGAGGTCGATGAAGTGATCATGGCACGTCGACTGACATAACCGTATGGCTGCTTCGTCCGCATACCTGACATAAGACCTCTTGCGGAACTCTATTAGCCTCAGGCTGCCAGCCCCTTGGTTCCCATGTCGAGATATTTGTTCCGGCGGTCAGCGATCAGGGCCGCGCGGTCCTTTTTCTTGAGATCACCAAGCATTGAGGCAATAGCTTTTTCCACCGAAGCCATGGCCGTTTCCTTGTCTCGGTGCGCTCCGCCCTTGGGTTCGGAAATGATGCGGTCGATCACGCCCAGCTTTTTAAGGTCTTGCGCAGTCAGACGCAGTGCTTCGGCAGCTTCGCGCATCTTTTCCGAGTTCTTCCAAAGGATTGAGGCGCAGCCCTCGGGTGAGATCACCGAATAGATGGAATGCTCCAGCATCGCGACACGGTTGGCCGTGGCAAAGGCCACCGCCCCACCCGATCCGCCTTCGCCGATGATCACGCTGACCAGCGGCACGCCAATTTGCAGGCAGGCTTCGGTCGAACGGGCAATCGCTTCGGACTGACCGCGCTCTTCGGCTCCTTTGCCGGGATAGGCGCCAGCGGTGTCCACCAGCGTCACGACCGGCAGGTTGAACCGATCGGCGATATTCATCAGGCGCACGGCCTTGCGATAGCCTTCGGGGCGGGCCATGCCGAAATTGCGCTCGATACGCGATTTGGTGTCGCTGCCCTTTTCGTGGCCGATCACCATCACCGGCTGATCCTGAAACCGGGCGAGACCGCCCATTACCGCCAGATCGTCGGCAAAGTTCCGGTCGCCAGCCAGCGGCGTAAATTCGGTGAACAGCGCCTTGAGGTAATCCTTGCAGTGGGGGCGCTCCGGGTGTCGCGCGACCTGGCACCGACGCCAGGGCGTCAGATCGGCATAGAGATCATCAAGCAGCTTGGCCGCTTTCTGATCAAGCGCTGCGGCCTCGTCGGCAACATCCATCTCTTCGTTCGCGCGCGCCAGCGCACGCAATTCTTCGGCCTTGCCTTCGATTTCGGCGAGGGGTTTTTCGAAATCCAGATACTGGGTCATAGTCGCGCTCCCGTGATTGATGCGTATATGGCCAATGGCGCGGGCGTTTGCAATTGCTGCCGGTGCCGGAATCTTATCCTGCGACGGCCACCACCGCCAGAGCGGTCTGGTATCGCGCCTCTCGTTCCGCCGTTTCCGATCAGGACCAGATCACCGGATAAAGCGATGCCACAAGCAGTGCCGCCATCGTCCAGTTGAACGCGACTAGCCGCGTCCGGTTGGTCAGGATGCGCGCCAGTTGTTGGCCAAGAAGGGTCCAGCTCCCCACCGAAGGCAGGTTGATCGCACCGAACACCGCCCCCACCAAAAGAACCGAGCCGAAGCTTTGCGACGGGGTATAGGCGCTGATCGCGGTCAGGGCCATCGCCCATGCCTTGGGGTTGACCCATTGAAAGGCGGCGGCCTGCAGGAAGGTCATCGGGCTGCCCACATCCGCCGTCTTGTCGACCGGGGCGGCGGTTGCGATCTTGTAGGCGAGGAACAGCAGGTATGCGACGCTGACCGCCTTGAGCAGGTCATAGGCCACCGGAAAGGCATCAAACAGGCGCACCAGCCCGGCCCCAAGAAGCAGGATCATCAGCACAAATCCCAGCCCGACACCCAACATATGCGGAATGGTCCGGCGAAACCCAAAGTTCGCGCCCGACGTCATCAGCATCAGGTTGTTCGGCCCCGGCGTGATCGACGAGACAAAGGCAAAAAGCGCGAGCGCCAGAAACAGATCAAAGTCCATGACCTGCTGGATAGCCCGAAAGGGCAGGTAAGTGTAATCTTGTTTTGTGCAGACGACCATCACTGTTGGAGATGGCAAAAACGTCAGATGAGTGATCGTGGATCGCGTGGGCGCAATGAATGGCGTGACGCTCGGTCACGCGTTGGTCGGGCATAGTGCGCAGCACCTAGATCAGAGTCTCAAGGCGCTCAACGCGTCTTAGCTCACTGCCAGTTCAAACCAGCCGCCGATGCAGGTCGTCAAAGACGATACCCGAAAGGTTGGCCTACACGATCCCAACCTTCTATCCCGTTTCGCAAAAGGTGAGTGGACGGACGCAGCGTTGCTATGCAAACGCCAAGGGCCATCACGCGAACACGGCAATTCATAGGCAGCAGCAATCGTACAATGTTCGCCGGCAAGCCCGAACATCGCCATGTCAGGCAGCCTTTCACGTGACTGTGACAACCGGGGATTTCTTGCCGAGCACATGTCTGCGGACTTTCAATGCCCAGACTGCCGGGTTATGATGTCGCAAAAATGGCGGTATGCGTCAAAGCAGTGTGACCGGAAAACCGGCCAGGGGCGCAAAAAACGCCTGTTTGCAGGCAAGGAACTTGGCATGATCCGAATAACAACTGGCAGCGGGCTTTCCTTTCGTTTGACCGGGGCTGTGCTGATCGCTGCAGCAGTTGCGGGTTGTGATGATGGCGGGCTGCTGCCAAAAACCGACAAACCGGATACGACCGGTAGCGCTGTTACCCCGAGCAAGACTGGCGAGCAGCGCGATATCGAAGCTCCTGACGTCTATGACATTTCAGAAGCCGGGCTTTGGGATGGCCGCCCGTCGCTGGGCGGCATCTGGGTCGCGCACCCGGATGTGACCGACCCGCACCGGGTTATCATCCGTAACACTGCCAACGACACATCGGTCGTCGGCGCATTGTTCCGTCGCGAACGGGACATTCCCGGTCCGCGCATTCAGGCATCTTCCGAAGCGGCCGAGGCCTTGGCCATGCTGCCCGGCGCGCCGGTCAATCTGCATGTAACCGCGCTGGTGCGCGAGCAGGTCGCCGAAGAGCCCGAAGCAGAAGAAACCACGGTCGAAGTCAGCGAAAACACCGCGCTCGCCGCTACTACTGGCGTCACCGAAGTCGACTCCACTGACGCGACTGAGGCCGCCGCGCCAAAGGAAAAGAAATTCCGCTGGCCCTGGGCCAAGTCCAAGGACGACGCCGAAATTGAAGGCCTAATCGAACCTCTGGAAACACCCGCCGACATTTCAGAGATGACGCTAGACGCAATCGAAGATTCCGCGGCGTTGCACAATCATGTCGACCATCATGCACAATTGGCACCCGAACGGGTCGCGGCGCTGGACCAAGCCGGGCAGACCGAGCGTTCCAAAGCCAAGCCCCCTATCACCTGACCAGGGAGAACGTCCCGTGAAACCCTCATTCAAATCTATTGTTTCTGCGATGATGCTTTGCATCTTGCCGCTGACGGCCCATGCCTTCGACACATCGGCCAAGGCCGCCTATGTGCTGGACCAGACCACCGGCACCGTGTTGCTGTCCAAGAATGCCGACGATCCGCTGCCTCCGGCGTCAATGTCCAAGCTGATGACCCTTTACGTTGCATTTGAGGCGATCCGTGATGGACGCCTGACGCTGGACGAACGCCTGCCGGTATCCACCCACGCGATGAGCTATAAGGGTTCAACCATGTTCCTGGATACCAACGACCGGGTGCGTGTCGAGGATCTGCTGCGCGGTATCATCGTGCTGTCAGGCAACGACGCTTGCGCCGTGATTGCCGAAGCACTCAGCCCTGATGGAACCGAGCCGGGATTTGCCCGCTACATGACCGAACGCGCCCAGCAGATTGGCATGACCAGTTCCACCTTCACCAACTCAAACGGCTGGCCACAGGCTGGTCATCGCATGTCGGTGCATGATCTCGCAGTTTTGGCGAACCGTCTGATTTCGGATTTCCCGGAATTCTATCCGCTGTTTGCCGAACGCGAGTTCGTCTTTGACGGGCGGGCCCCGTCCAACACCCGCAACCGCAACCCGCTGCTGAATCTCGACATTGGCGCAGATGGGCTCAAGACCGGCCACACCCAAGAGGCTGGCTATGGCCTTGTCGGCTCTGCCAAACAGGGGGATCGCCGGGTGATCTTTGTGATTTCGGGCCTCGAAACCGAAGCCCGTCGCGCAGAGGAGGCCGAGGCCATTGTTAACTGGTCGTTTCGTCAATTTGCCGAAAAAACCATCGCCAAAGCCGGTACGCCGGTCACAGAAGCCGAAGTCTGGATGGGGGGACAGTCCACGGTAGGGCTAGTGCCCGCAACGGACATGACAATCCTGTTGCCCGTACTGAGCGCCGGAAACCTCAACGCCGAAGTCGTCTATACCGGACCGATCAAGGCACCGATTGCCGAAGGTCAGGAGCTGGCCGAACTGGTGATCACGCCGGAAGGGCTGCCGGAAACGCGCCTGCCATTGGTTGCCGGTCACGCGGTGGGCAACGGTGGCTTTTTGGTCCGCGTCAAAACCGCTGCGCAATATCTGATCACACAATTCCTCAACGGTCCTCCGACGGAGGCAATGTGAACGCTCCGCAGCCCGGTGGCGGCACATTTCTGACCTTTGAAGGCATTGACGGCTCTGGCAAGTCGACGCAGGCAAGGCTGTTGGCCGATGCGTTGCGCGCAGATGGGCGTGACGTGGTTCTCACCCGTGAGCCCGGCGGATCAACCGGAGCCGAAGAAATCCGGCGGCTTGTGCTTGAAGGCGAGCCTGACCGCTGGTCGGCGGAAACCGAAATCCTGCTGTTCACCGCCGCCCGCCGCGACCATATGGAACGCACTATCCTGCCCGCCCTTGCAGCAGGCAAAGTCGTAATATGCGACCGGTTTGCCGATAGCACTCGGATGTACCAGGGACTGTCGCGGGGTGATCTACGCGGGTTGGTCGATACGCTCCACGATCTTATGATCGGGCGCGAACCGGACATGACGCTGCTGATCGACATGGACCCCGAAACCGGCTTGCAGCGTGCATTGGGGCGTGAAGGCACCGAAGAGCGGTTCGAGGATTTTGGCCCGGAGTTGCAACAGCAGATGCGCGCAGGGTTCCTTGCGCTTGCCGATGACTATGCCGATCGTTTCCGCGTTATTGATGGCAACCGCCCGGTCGAGGCCGTGGCCGCCGAGGTGTTCGCCACTGCAACCCCGGCTTTCGCATGAGTGATGGACCCCCTCCTGCAGATCAGGTTCCCGGCGCTCCGCACCCGCGCGAATGCCCGCATCTGATCGGGCAGGACAGCGCAGAAGCAACGTTTCTTGAAGCCTATGCAGCAGACCGTCTCCATCATGGTTGGCTTCTGACCGGCCCGCGCGGCGTCGGCAAGGCGACGCTTGCATGGCGCATTGCGCGGTTCCTGTTGGCAACCCCGCCGGTTGAAAACGACGGTCTGTTTGGTGCGCCCCCGCCGCCCGAAACGCTTGATGTCGATCCCGAACACCCGGTGGCACGGCGCATTCTGGCCGGGGGCGAACCCGGGCTCGCGTCGATCACCCGCAGCGTCAACGAGAGAACAAATCGCATGCGGGACGAGATCGTCGTGGATGATATCCGCAAACTCAATAAGTTCTTCGGTCTCTCCGCCGCAGATGGCGGGCGGCGAGTGGTCATTGTCGACACTGCTGACGACATGAATACGTCGGCGGCCAACGCGCTGCTCAAGATGCTCGAAGAACCACCGGCGCGCACCACGTTGCTGTTGATCTCACACCAGCCATCTGCCTTGTTGCCGACGATCCGCTCACGCTGCCGGACGCTGCGGTTATCGCCACTCAACCCGGAAGAGATGCAGGCGGCGCTGTCCCAGACCGGTGCAGAAATGCCCGCCGATCCCGATCAGACCACGCGCCTCGCGGCTCTCGCCTCTGGCTCGGTCGGTGCAGCGCTGCGTCTGATATCCCTCGACGGATTGCGCCTTTATGCGGAACTGATTGCGATCCTGAATTCGCTGCCCAAGCTCGACCGACAGCGTGCACTGGCCCTCGCCGAAACCGCCGCACAGCGCGGTGCGGCAGAACGTTTCGAACTGCTTCTGACCCTGATCGACATTGCCCTCGCCCGACTTGCCCGCACCGGTGCCACTGGCGCCGCGCCAGCGTCCGAGGCCGCACCAAACGAGGCACAGGTTCTTGCGCGGCTGTCAGAGGATGCCCAAAAAGCGCGCGCCTGGGCCGAAATCGCCGCGACAATCACCAGCCGTTCGCGGCATGGGCAGGCGGTCAACCTTGACCCTGCCGCGCTAGTCCTAGATACGGTTTTCAAAATGCAGGAAACCGCCGCGGGCTAGGCCCGGACCAAGGGCCATGACAGACACACCCCAAATCACCGACAGCCATTGCCACCTCGATTTCCCTGACTTTGAGGGGCAGCTTGACGATATCATCGCCAACGCCGCGACCGCGGGCGTCACGCGCATGGTGACGATCTGCACAAAACTTGCGAACGAACCATCCGTCCGCGCCATCGCCGAGGCCCATGCGCCGGTTTTCTACGCTGCAGGCACCCATCCGATGAGCGCGGCACAGGAACCGCTGGTCACGGTTGACGACCTCACCACGCTGGCCCGTCATCCGAAATTCGTCGGCATCGGCGAAACCGGTCTTGATTACCACTACACCGCGGAAAGCGCACAGATTCAGCAGGGCAGCCTGCGCATCCATATCGCCGCCGCCCGCGACACCGGCCTGCCGCTGATCATCCATTCCCGTGCAGCGGATGACGATATGGCGCAGATCCTCACCGAAGAGTTCGCAAACGGCGCTTACAACTGTGTGATGCACTGCTTTTCCTCTTCCGCCGCTCTCGCCCGTGCAGCCCTTGATCTCGGCTTCTACCTATCTATGTCCGGCATTGCCGCCTTTCCCAAGAGCCAAGAGGTGCGCGACATTTTCGCCGCCGCACCGCTTGACCGCATATTGGTGGAAACCGACGCCCCCTACCTTGCGCCACCTCCCCATCGGGGCAAGCGAAACGAACCGGCCTATACCGCTCACACCGCGCGCAATGGCGCCGAAGTTTTTGGCCTCGACTACGCCGATTTCGCCGCGCGCACACAGGACAACTTCGACCGCCTTTTTGCCAAGGCAGCCCGCTACGAGGCCGCCGCCTGATGACAGAACTCCGCTTTACCATCCTCGGTTGCGGGTCCTCTGGCGGCGTTCCCCGTCTTGGCGGCCATTGGGGCGATTGCGATCCCACCAACCCAAAGAACAGGCGCCGACGCTGTTCGATGCTGGTCGAGCGCGACGGCCCGGATGGCACAACCTCGGTCCTGATCGACACCTCTCCCGACCTGCGCAGCCAGCTTCTCGACACCGAAACCGGCCGGTTGGATGGTGTAGTTTACACCCATTCCCACGCGGATCACGTCCACGGGATCGACGACTTGCGGATGATCGTGTTCAACATGCGCGCGCGGCTTCCCGTCTGGGCGGATGGTGACACCCAAAACGCGCTGCTGTCCCGTTTTGGCTATGCCTTCGTTCAGCCCGAAGGCTCCCCCTACCCCCCGATCCTCGACATGAAGACCATCGACGGTGCATTTGAAATCGACGGCCCCGGCGGCCCGATCCCGTTCCAGCCATTCCGCGTCGGGCATGGGTCCATTGACTCGCTGGGGTTTCGAATTGGCGGCGTCGCCTATCTGCCGGATGTGGCCAAAATCTACGACGAATCCTGGGAGGCGCTTGAGGGGCTGGATTGCTGGATCGTCGACGCACTGCGCCGCGCGCCGCACCCGACACATACCCACTTGGAACAATCATTGGGCTGGATCGAACGCGTGGGCACAAAGCAGGCGGTTCTGACCAACATGCATATAGACATGGATTATGACACGGTCACGGCCGAAACCCCGGACAATGTCATCGCCGCCTATGATGGCCTGACCCTTCGGTTTCCGCTGTGATCGCCCTGCATTTCATCTTTGCCAAAATACTCCCGCCGGAGGCACCCCGCCCCCACCACACGCTAAACGGTTACGCATGTTTCAGACGCTGATCACCGTCATCCTGCCGGTCTTTCTGGTCATCGGTTCCGGTTATCTGACGACCCGATATCGCTATTTCTCGATCAATCAGATGGAAGCCCTGATGCGGTTCGCGCAGGGGTTTGCGATTCCCTGTCTGCTGTTTCGTGCCATCGCGACGCTCGATCTCTCTACAGGCTTTGACCCAAGCCTGCTGATCAGCTTTTACACCGGGGCGGCCATCTGCTTTCTGTTGGGCATCTACGGCGCTCGGTTCCTGTTCAAGCGTGACTGGGAAGACTGCATCGCCATCGGGTTCTGCTGTCTCTTCTCGAACTCGGTCCTGCTAGGCCTGCCAATCACCGAACGCGCCTATGGTTCCGATAACCTCGCAGGCAACTACGCGATCCTCGCCTTCCACGCCCCCTTTTGCTACGGGCTTGGCATCACCGCGATGGAGATCGTTTCCAATCGCGGTGGTCGAACCATCGAAGCCGCCCGCGCCACCCTCACAGCGATGTTCAAGAACGTGTTGATCCTTGGTATCGCTCTTGGTTTCCTGTTCAACCTCAGCGGCTTGACCATCCCCGAAGTCGCTGATGACGCACTGTCGATCATCACCCGCTCTGCCCTGCCCTGCGCCCTCTTCGCGCTCGGTGGGCTTTTGGTGCAATACCGCCCAGAAGGTGATCTGCGCACCATTGCCTATGTCTGCATCATCGCATTGATGATCCATCCGGCACTGGTCTGGATGTTCGGCCGAGCGACCTCGCTGCCACAGGATCTGTTCCGCTCGGGCGTGCTCAACGCCGCCATGGCTCCGGGGGTCAACGCCTATATATTCGCGAACATGTATGGCCGGGCCAAACGAGTGGCGGCGTCATCCGTGCTTATCGCAACCGGCACGTCGCTGTTCAGCATCTGGATGTGGTTGACGCTGCTGGGATAGCCGGGCAACCGCAAGTTGCTTCTCTTGGGATTTGCGTCGCGCAAACTTAAGTTCACACGTCATTCTGCCCTTAGCTCTTGCGCCGGGTAAATACCATCTTCTGGTCAGCGAGATCTTCCTTGTTTCCCGTCCATGCATAGGCAAGAAGCGCTGGTTCCCGGTCCCCAACGGTGATCCGGTGAAGATGCTCAGGTGGGTTGAAGATCAGCGACCCGGCGGCATAGACACCCTGATTGTTCTCGGACACCGCCCCGCTCAGACAAATATAACTTTCCGTAATTCCCTTGTGGGCATGCGCAGGATAGGTGCAGCCCGGCCCGAACAGCACAACACCGAGAATCAGGTCCTCACTGATCACCGGGCCCGCGGGACCACAAAGCTCGGCATAGGCATAATTGGCGGCCAATCCGCGTGGAACTTTCTCGTACCCGTACTGCCATGACAGCAATGGCGCGACCACCTGAAGGCTCTGCACTGCAGCCGCTAGCCTGTCCCGGCATCCGGCATCAAGTGACCGGCGCAAATGCGCTGTCACTGGCTTGATCGCAGGTGGTTGCAAAATCACCTGCGAATTGAGGCGAATCAATCGTGAAATCGCCGCCCTGACGGTGCGTTGGTGACTGCGGATCACGGCACTGCCGCCCGACGGCAGAAACCGATACATTTCGTAGAACTCCCGCAGCAGGTAGGTCCAGTCAGGGGCCGATTTCAGCGTCGCTTCGGACGGGATATGGGTCATGTCTGTTGCCTCAATCACGCGCAGATCGCTTAGGCCTGCTGTGTCTTGTCACGAATAGCAAGACCGGAACCCCACATTTAAATTGCATCTGTTTCCGCTTGGCAAAACCTGATGTAGTATGGAGCAAACAACAAGAATGAGCAGCGGTATGAACGATCTCCTGACGCCTTCGGGCCAATCCGATTACGACGCCTCCTCGATCGAGGTGCTCGAAGGGCTGGAACCGGTCCGCAAACGCCCCGGCATGTATATCGGCGGCACCGACGAACGTGCGCTGCATCACCTTGTTGCCGAAGTGCTCGACAACTCGATGGACGAGGCCGTCGCCGGTCATGCCAACCGGATCGAGGTCGAACTGCACGAGGATTATGCCGTCACCATCCGCGACAATGGCCGTGGCATCCCAATCGATCCGCACCCGAAATTCCCGGACAAATCCGCCCTCGAGGTCATCCTGTGTACACTTCATGCGGGCGGCAAATTCTCGGGCAAAGCCTATGAAACTTCGGGCGGTCTGCACGGTGTGGGCGCGTCGGTCGTCAACGCGTTGTCGGATTCGATGATCGTTCAGGTTGCGCGAAACAAGGAGCTCCATGAACAGCGGTTTTCGCGTGGCATCCCGCTTGGCCCGGTGGAAAAGGTCGGCAGCGCGCCCAATCGACGTGGCACCACCGTCACCTTTCACGCCGATGCCGAGATATTTGGCCATCACAAGTTCAAACCCGCCCGCCTGTTCAAATCCATCCGCTCCAAGGCCTATCTGTTCTCTGGTGTCGAGATCCGTTGGAAATCCGCGATCGACGATGGCGAAACCCCGACCGAGGCGAGCTTTCACTTTCCCGGCGGCCTGTCGGATTATCTGATCGAAACACTGGGTACCGCGTCGACCTATGCGGAAAAACCCTTTGCCGGCACCGTCGAGTTCCGCGAGAAATTCAACGCGGCGGGCAAGGTCGAATGGGCGATCAACTGGACCCCGTCGCGCGACGGGTTCATTCAGTCTTACTGTAACACCGTGCCGACGCCCGAGGGCGGCACCCACGTCGCCGGGTTCTGGGCTGCGATCCTCAAGGGGATCAAGGCCTATGGCGAGTTGGTCAACAACAAGAAGGCCGCCCAGATCACCCGCGATGACCTGATTACAGGCGGGTGCGCGTTGGTGTCGTGCTTCATCAGCGAACCGGAATTTGTCGGCCAGACCAAGGATCGCCTTGCCACGGTTGAGGCACAGCGGCTGGTGGAAAACTCGGTCCGCGACCATTTTGACAACTGGTTGGCGGCGGATACCAAATCCGCAGGCGCAATCCTCGATTTCCTCGTGCTGCGCGCCGAAGAACGCCTGCGCCGTCGTCAGGAAAAGGAAACCCAACGCAAGAGCGCGACCAAGAAACTGCGCCTGCCCGGCAAGCTGACGGATTGTTCGTCAAACAGCCGCGACGGCACCGAATTGTTTATCGTCGAAGGCGATTCTGCGGGTGGCTCAGCCAAGATGGCGCGCAATCGCAAGACCCAGGCGCTGCTACCCCTGCGCGGCAAGATCCTGAACGTGCTGGGCGCGGCCAGTTCCAAACTCGGTTCCAACGCGGAAATCAACGATCTGACACAGGCGCTTGGCGTTGGGTTGGGCAGCCGATTCAATGTCGACGATCTGCGCTATGACAAGATCATCATCATGACCGACGCCGATGTAGACGGCGCCCATATCGCAGCGCTTTTGATGACGTTCTTCTTTACCCAGATGCGCCCGATGATCGACACCGGCCACCTCTACCTCGCCTGCCCGCCGCTGTTCCGCCTGACCCAAGGGGCAAAGCGCGTCTATTGCACCGACGAGGAAGAACGCGATGTCTGGCTGGAAAAGGGACTTGGCGGCAAGGGCAAGATCGACGTGTCCCGCTTTAAGGGTCTGGGTGAAATGGACGCCAAGGATCTGAAGGAAACCACTATGGATCCCGGTTCGCGCAAGCTGATCCGCGTCACGATTGATGAGGATGAGCCGGGCGAAACCGGAGATCTGGTGGAACGTCTGATGGGCAAGAAGCCGGAAATGCGGTTTCAGTATATTCAAGAGAATGCGCGGTTTGTTGAGGAGTTGGATGTTTGAGGGCTAGATTCAGATAAATGGTATAAAAAATCACGGCGCACTTGGATGTGTCAATTCGAGTTTACTCTTGAAGTTCTAAGTTTTTTGATCAACCAACTAGTCGCAACTTTGATTGCCCAAAAAAGAACTATTGAAGCCAATAAGAGCGCTAGCAATCCCACCCAGTTAACATAAAAGTTTGAGGGGTTTCTCATCACTCTGAAAAGGGCAACCGAGGCTCCAATACCCCCCAAAAAAACTGAAAAGCCGATTGCACCGAGGATCGCCACGAAGGGTGCGGATAGGCCGATTGCACCGCCCATCGCGGCAATTCCGATCCCTCCCAGTAACCAACCGAACACGCCGCCTACTGCTGCGCCGCTTACCAACCCAATAATTGGGGCAATTATCCTTATTACACCTCTCTTCTCTTCAATAAAATATTCCGAACCGTAAACAAAGCTAAGAATGGCAAAGAACAAACCGGTCATCACCGCGATGTGTTTTTTGACGAACCTAAGAAAAAACAGTACCAAATTTGTCAACAAAAGGTCTTCCTCTGCCTTCCCGCTCAATCTACCGGCTGCACCATGGCCACAAACGCGAGATGCTGCAAGCTTCGGACGCGCATGCCAACAAACCTCATGCAACCACTACAATCAATTGTCCGGAGATGAACGCAAATCCGGAATTAGCTAAGCCTCGGCACGAAGCCGAAGCGAACAAAAGAGGCACAGAAACTCGGAGGTTGCACATTGCTTGGCTAGTTTTCCGCCCGGGTCCCCGTCCCGGGCCGCGCCTGTACTGGGCCCCGCACGTTCAAACCTCAAACGCTCGCCCGTAGCGTTTGCAAGGCAGTGTTTACCCTCCCCAAGGGGAGAGCGCACTACGGACTCAAAAGGCCCACTGGACCTTTTGTAAGACGCCCTCCGGCCCGAGGTCGGGCGCGGCCCTGATGTTGGATTAGGCCCGACACCCGTCCGCCACTTCGCCCGTTACACAAACTGAAATCTTGCGTCCCGCGTTTTGCACCGTAAACTCCGCCGGATGAATTTTGTTCTGGATCATCAACTGGCTCTGCTGTTCGCCTCATTCGCTGCGGGCTGCATCGGCGTGGCCGTGATCTTTGGCAAGCCTGCCGGATCAAAGGCGTGGAAACTGGCCGATCTGCTCTGGGTCGTGCTGGGTGGCCTTGGGGCTGTGACCGCCGGTCTGGCCGGTGTCTACAAATCCGACAGCTCCCTGCTCGACCGGCAGATCGACATTGCCTATGCGCTGACCGATGCGTTTGATCGCGACGCCGCGCGGTTCCGGCTGCGTTATTGCGAGAACGGAAGCGATGCTGACCTGCGCACCCTCTGTGACAAGGTTGAGTTCCTGTCGGCCTCGACCGCCGGCAACGCCGCTCTGCCGCTGTTCCTCGCGATCACCGAATCCACCGGGACTCTGCGCGCACTACCGCTGTTCTCAAGCCAACCCGCTCCCGACCAGATGGATGCCGATGCCTTTGACGAAGCGGCGTTCCTCGCCTTTGTCGCGCTGGATGACACCACCCGCCCTGCACTGGCCAGCCTGCGCGCGCCGCAACCCGAAATCGCCGCTGATTTCCAGATTCTCGCCAGCACCTATGACGAGCTGATCGCCCAGATCCGCAGGCTGATGGCGGAGTGGGAGTTTCTCAGGGCCAGCGCCGCGATCCTCGTCTTGCAGACGCTTGCGCTGTGTCTGGTTTCCTTTGCCGCGCCTTTCCGGCTTGGTAAATCCTTGGCAGAGTTGCGATGACCCTGTCACGTTTCCTGTTCACCGCCACCCTGCTGGCGAGTACCGCCACGGCCCAACCCGTGGACTGGGCCAATGTCGATGGCTGGGATATCGCCTATTACCCCGGCTCCAAGGGCTGCCAGGCCTTTGCGCTGTTTGAAGAGGAAACCGCGTTTTTCATCGGCTATGACGGCAAAGGCAAGAAACCTGCGCTGGATGTCACGGTGTTGAACACCGGTTGGGACATGATCGAACATGGCGAGGAATACCCGGTGCGCCTGCGCTTTGGCGATCAGGCGGCATGGACCCTGAACATGGATGGTGTGATCCTGAACGGATTCCCCGGGTTGCATATTCTGATCGACGCGGAAACCACCTCTGCCCGGCAATTCACCCGTGAATTCAAACGCGAACGGGTCATGGCCTGGCGCCGCGCCGATCAAACGTTGGGACGGTTTCCGCTGACGGGATCAAACAACGCCTTCACAGCGGTGCGCAATTGCCATGAATTTCACCGCGAAGCGCGTGCAGCACAGGCAAAAACATCGCGCAACCGCAGCGCCAAGACCAACGATCCTTTTGCAAATTGAACCGGTCCTGACGCGACCATCGTACAATGGCGTTGCCCGCGCACCGAGGCGATACTCAAAGCCGGAGGTCGCCGGATGAAACAAGCGCAACGCGTCACCCTTGCCCTCGCTGCGGCGTTGGCCATTGCCCAAAGCGGTTTGGCGCAAACTGACGAGCGTTGCAACGCAGATGCCATGCTGGTCTTTGATGCGTCGGGATCAATGGCGGAGATGGGTCACAACGGCATCGACACACCCCGGATCAACGATGCGCGCGTGGCGCTGCACACAGCCCTGCCGCAGATCACGCCACTGCGCGATGTCGGATTGATTACCTATGGTCCGGGTGGCGATGACGAGAGCTGTAGCCATGTTGCCCTGCGCCTTGCCCCTGCTCCGGATGCATCCAAGGAGATTCTTGCCGAGATCGACGAGATCGCGCCGGACGGCAACACCGCGCTGACACAGGCGGTGCGCGATGCTGCACAGGTGCTCGGTTCACCGGAACGCCCCGGTGTTGTTGTACTGATCAGTGATGGCAAGGAGACCTGCGGCGGTGCGCCCTGTCAGCTGGCGGCGGAACTTGCCGCGACCGCGCCGTCGATGGTGGTGCATGTGATCGGCTTCAAGGTGCGCGGCGCGTTCTTTGGGTGGGAAGGTGGCGATGGGAACCCAGATTTTGAGGTTCCTGCCAGCCCTGCACGCTGCCTCGCCGATCGCACCGGCGGGCTCTATGTCTCGACCGAAACGGTCGACGAATTGGTACAGGCTCTAAAGCAGACATTGGGTTGTCCGCTGTTCAGCAATGCTGATCAGGGCCGCAGACGCATTTGAGCGCCTAAAACGCCTTGAATGTCATCGTTGTCAGGGACCGTTCGATCCCGGGAATATCCAACAGGTGATCGTTGATATATTTTCCGACGTCTTCGCTCTCGGGAATATAGAGCTTCATAAGCAGATCAAAATCGCCGCTGGTCGAGTAGAGTTCGGAGTGAATCTCCCGCAGGGCGATCTCTTCGGCGACCTTGTAGGTGGTTCCCGGTTTGCAACGGATCTGAATATAGAGACAGGTAGACATGTGCGGCCCTTGCGTGGTGATGCCAACAGGCTGGCACGGGGCGCGGACAGGTGCAATCCCTCTTGAACGGGCTTTGTCCAACGAACCGAGCGGTCCGCGTCTGCGAGGGCAGACAAGCTCATGTTCCCAGTGGAGCCGACGGTGCCAGCAACCGCAGCGGGTAGGCAAATGCAATCGTCCCCAACACCTGCTCCGCTATCTGGATCAGGTCTTCAATTCGACGCTTGATCGGTGATCCCTTTACCTGCCCGGTCCAGCATCTATAAGGGCCGGGCAACCGGCAGCGAGGACCAAGGATGCGAAACGCGACCGTTACCCGAAAGACCGCCGAGACCGACATCTCGGTGACCATCGATCTGGATGGCTCTGGAGCCTATGACAATCAGACCGGCGTGGGGTTCTTTGATCACATGCTGGATCAGCTCGCCCGACACTCGCTGATCGACATGACCATACGCGCCAAAGGCGATTATCACATCGATGACCACCATACGGTCGAGGACGTGGGGATCGCCCTCGGTCAGGCCTTGTCCACAGCCCTTGGCGACAAGCGCGGTATTCGCCGCTATGGCGCGTGCCTGCTGCCGATGGATGATGCATTGGTGCGCACCGCGCTGGATCTGTCGGCGCGCCCCTATCTTGTGTGGAATGTCGACCTGCCGACCGCCAAGATCGGCAGCTTTGATACCGAACTGGTGCGCGAGTTCTTTCAGGCACTATCCACGCATGGCGGCATCACGTTGCATGTCGATGCGCTGCACGGGCTGAACAGCCACCACATCGCCGAAGCCGCGTTTAAATCCGTCGCCCGCGCCCTGCGTGAGGCAGTCGAGGTCGACGCGCGCAAGGCAGACGCGGTGCCATCGACCAAGGGCGCGCTTTAGGCTCCTACCGGCTGCGCCTCTGGGCGTGGCCCGACCCGGCCCACCAGCGCTTCACCGACCAGCAGGTTCGGAGCCCAGCACAGCCACGCCACCAACATATAGCCGGTGTCAAAAACAAGGATTGCAGTCAGAACCGGCGGGTAAACGCGAAGCTTTACTGCCGCCCAGGTCAGCGCCGCCGACCGGATCATCGGTCTTTGATGCGAGGCAAAATTGCGGTTGCGAGCGTACCAGGTGCTAGTCGCCGTTGTCCCGCCCCACAGGAACAACAGCAAGAAAACCGCACCATCATGGGAATCTCCGCAAGCCACTGATCCGTGCGGGGGTCGATATATTGGAAGGAAGCGGGCTCGAATCACTGACCCTGCGCAAATGCGCAGCCCGTTACGCCACAGGCTTGACCCCAAACAGAAATCACGACAGATGATCCGCAGAGGCACCAGCGACAAGGACCGCCAAAATGCTGACAGCAATCGTCGATTACGAGAGCGGCAATTTGCATTCCGCCGAAAAAGCGTTTCAACGCATGGCGCGTGAGGTGAATGCTGGCACCGTCGTGGTGACGTCGGATGCGGACGTCGTTGCCCGCGCCGACCGCGTCGTGCTGCCCGGAGATGGTGCGTTTCCCGCCTGCGCCGCCGCGTTACGCGGTTATTCCGGCCTGTTTGATGCGATGGTCGAAGCGGTCGAAGTTCGCGGCCGGCCCTTCCTTGGCATCTGCGTCGGAATGCAGCTCATGGCGAGCTGGGGCCGCGAATACGAGGATACGTCGGGGCTTGGCTGGGTCGATGGAGAGGTCGTCAAGATCAACCCCACCGACGCCGCTTTGAAAGTGCCTCATATGGGTTGGAATGATCTGGTGATCGACAACCCCCACCCGGTGTTTGATGGCGTCGCAACCGGTGAACACACCTATTTCGTGCATTCCTACCAGTTCCATGTCACGGACCCCGCGGACCGGCTGGCGCATGTGGATTATGGCGGCGACGTCACCGCCGTAATCGGCAAAGGCACCATGGTTGGCATGCAGTTTCACCCGGAAAAAAGCCAGGCGACCGGGCTCCGGCTCATCTCGAACTTCCTGCGCTGGACGCCCTAGGGGTTCGGTTCGGTTCAGTTGACGCGGGACCACGTCTGTTTCGAACAGATGAGCCCACCCGCAACGCATCCGCGCAGCGCCAGGGAATTTCCATTCAGATCCATCTTGCCGATATAAATCTTGTCGTTTGAGGGGCGCCAGACTTTGCCAGCGTAAGAGCCATCTCCGCCCGGCACCATATCGATCACAAGCGTCTTGCCGATATTCGGGGAGGCGTATTCGCCATCGCTGTTGAAAGTCCGCGCAATCACACCGCAGACCGCCGCGCCGCACATGCTCAGGTCAATATAGGCATAGGACCCATCATCCACCTCGGTTTTCCATGTGCCTTCGGCGGGGTCGGCCTGCGCCGCCCCGGCCAGACCAAGCGCAATCGCCGCGCCAAGAACCAGTTTCTTCATCTTGCAATCCTCCCTGTTGCGGCCACTCTGGGACAGCACGCTCGAGTCTGGCAAGACTAACCTCGGGTCGCGTTGCATTCCCGCCCCGCGCCGTGCCATATCCCGCCGACATCACACCGAAAGGCCCGCGACATGATCCTCTATCCCGCAATCGACCTCAAAGACGGCCAGGCCGTGCGACTGCTGCGCGGAGAGATGGACAAGGCCACCGTGTTCAATGATGACCCTGCCGCGCAGGCCCGCGCCTTTGTCGAAGCCGGGTGCGAATGGCTGCACCTTGTGGACCTGAATGGTGCCTTTGCCGGCACCCCCGTCAATGCCGCCCCGGTCGAGGCGATTCTCGCAGCCTGCGATGTTCCCGCGCAACTGGGCGGTGGTATCCGTGACATGGCGACGATCGAAGGTTGGCTGACAAAAGGGCTTTCCCGCGTGATCCTTGGAACCGTCGCGGTCGAAAACCCCGATCTGGTACGCGAGGCTGCGCGCGAATTCCCCGGTCATGTCGCCGTCGGCATCGACGCCCGTGACGGGATGGTGGCGACCAAGGGCTGGGCCGAAGAAACCGATGTGCAGGTGACTGATCTCGCCCGCTCTTTCGAAGACGCCGGCGTTGCTGCGATCATCTATACCGACATCAATCGTGACGGCGCGATGCAGGGGCCGAATATCGAGGCCACGGCGGCGCTCGCCCACGCGGTGTCGATCCCGGTCATTGCGTCGGGCGGTGTCAGTTCGCTGGACGACCTGATCGCGCTGCGCGACTGTGGTGCGCAGTTAAATGGCGCGATTTCGGGCCGCGCCCTGTATGATGGGGCGCTCGACCTGAAACAGGCGCTGGCCACGTTGCGGGCCTGATGCTGTTTCGATCTGTCGAGACTGTGGCACTCCCCAAAGAAAGCGTTCTTTGGAAGGCATACACGCCCGGTGACTTTATCGACGGATACCGGGTCAAGGCCCCCTACGCTCCACGACAGGCTGCCGAGGTCGCGATGCATTTCCAGCCCTGGGTGCACGCTCTATTGGGGTTTCGTAACGCCATTATGCGGCCATTCGGGCTGACGGGCGCGCGGGCTGGCGGCGATACCATTGCGATTTTTCCAGTCGTTCAGGAAACCGAGACCGAATTGGTTCTGGGATTTGACGACAAACACCTCGATTTCCGGATCAGCATTCTGTCGCGCAACGGGTACGTCCATTGCGCGACTTGGGTGCATCGTCATAACTGGCTGGGGCGGGCGTACCTGATCATCGTGATGCCGGTACACATCCTGCTCAGCAGACAGATGATGGCCCGTGTCAGCCGACATGCCCGCTCCGATTTGGCGCTGCCGCCGGAGTAAAGCAGTTCGCCTTAACTGCCCGCAGCCTTGCCTGTCAGCTTGGCCAGTGCACCGGTCATTTTCTGGACGTATTCGGCGTCGTCATCAATGTTCAAATCGTCCAGCATCTCTTTGGGGCTTTCGTAGACCAGCCAGACCTGCCCGTCCGCATCGCCGTAAGCCAACACTTTGAGCGGCAGGAACAGCCCGGCCAACGGATCAGCCTGCATCGCCGGTGTGCCCAGTTTGGGATTGCCAAAGATCAGAACCTGCGCATCGCCAAGTTCCATATCGACCTTCTGTGCCCCTGCCGCGTGATCCACGCGCGCAAAAACCGTCGCGCCTGCCCCTTCGACCGCAGCCTGCAACGAATCCATTGCCGCGGTCACTGACTTGTCTGTCTTGACCCGCACCAAATCGTCCGCCACGGCCTGTCCCGCGCCCGCTATGGCAATTGCCGCTGCCAGAATGATATGTCCACGCATGTCGATCCCCTTTCAGTTGAACGTTACGCTCGCATGTCTTCACGCCGCAGTGCAATGGTCCAATCACAACTCTGGTATCGGCGCGGCTTTGCCATTAGGAGATGGGCCAAAAGGACCGGACATGCTCAAGACCCGCATCATACCCTGTCTCGACGTTGCCGATGGCCGCGTGGTCAAAGGCGTCAATTTCGTCGATCTCGTCGATGCCGGCGACCCCGTGGAATCGGCTCGTGCCTATGACGCGGCCGGCGCTGACGAATTGTGCTTTCTCGACATCCACGCCACGCATGAAAACCGGGGCACTATGTTTGACGTGGTCCAGCGCACCGCCGAGCAATGTTACATTCCGCTCACCGTGGGTGGCGGCGTCCGGACCCGCGAAGACGTGCGCGATCTTTTGTTGGCTGGGGCCGACAAGGTCAGCTTCAACTCTGCCGCTGTGGCGCGCCCCGATGTTGTGGCCGAAGCTGCCGACCAGTTCGGCAGCCAATGCATCGTCGTCGCCATTGACGCCAAGACGGTCAGCCCCGGCAAATGGGAGATCTTTACCCATGGCGGGCGCAAATCCACTGGCATCGACGCGGTGGAGTTCGCCCGTACCGTTACCGCCAAGGGAGCCGGTGAAATCCTGTTGACCAGTATGGATCGCGACGGCACGCGCGCCGGTTTCAACCTGCCGCTCACCCGCGCGATATCCGATGCGGTCGACGTTCCGGTGATTGCCTCCGGTGGGGTCGGAACGCTCGATCATCTGGTCGAAGGCGTGACAGAAGGTGGTGCGAGCGCCGTGCTCGCCGCCTCAATCTTTCACTTTGGCGACTATACCATTCACGAGGCCAAGCAACACATGGCCGCCGCAGGCATCCCGATGAGGTTGACATGACCGTTCTGAACGATCTCGCCGCCACGATTTCCGCCCGCAAGAACGCCGATCCGGATAGCAGTTGGACGGCAAGACTGCTGGCGAAAGGGCCCGAGAAATGCGCCGAGAAATTCGGCGAAGAGGCGGTCGAGGCCATTATCGAGGCTGTCAAAGGTGATCGCGACGCCCTCGCCAGCGAAGCGGCGGATGTTCTCTTTCACCTCTTGGTGATGCTTGAGTCGCGCGATGTCCCGCTCGACGATGTGCTTGCCGAATTGAAACGACGCCAAGGCACCAGCGGGATTGCCGAAAAGGCCGCGCGACCGGCGAAATAGCCACGCCCACCCAAAATCGACATCACCACGCATTGGACAGAAAAATGGCCATTGCAGGAAACCCTGCAATGGCCAGATCCTGTTCGATTTCTGATCGGATGTTCAGATCAGAAGCGGTAGGCCGCCTTGACGTAGATCGAGTTCAGATCGACATCGCCACCGGTTGAACCGGCACCGTCAAACGTCTGGTACATGTATTCCGCACCAACGGTCCAGTTTTCGCCAACGCGCCAGTCATAGCCGAGGCCGACGACATAGCTGTCCGAATCAAAGTCGAGAACATTGTCGACGCTGTCGAAATCCGCATAGGCGAAACCGGCGCTACCGTAGAGCATACCGTTGCCCAGTTCGTAACCGGCGATCAGTTTCAGACGAGCGACGCCATCAAGCGACGTGGTGTTGCCGGTTGTCGAGTCGGTCACCGAAATGTCGGTGAAGTCGTACTGAAACTCAGGACCCAAGTACCAGCCATTGCCGAGCGCCCAGAGGTAACCTGCGGTGATACCGCCGATCACGTTGTCTTCGTCGAAATTGCTGACAGTGTTGGAGTCGATGTTGAAATCGCTGAAGGCATAGCCGACTTGGCCACCAAGGTAGAAGCCTTCCCAGAAGGGCGCTTCAACGACGGGCTCCACGATCACCGGATCGACCGGTGCCGGGACTGTATTTCCTGCTACCGCAACTCCGGCGGCGGTGGAGAGTAGCATCGCGAGTGCAGTGGTTCTGATCATAACTGTTTGCTCCTAAAGCGTAGCGTTTGTTTTGACAATCAGCCGATCCGGAGACGTTCATCGTTCTTCCCGCATCGGTTCAGGAGGCGTACATATGCCTGTGCAGGACCAATACAAGTTCGACAAATGCGCTCTGGATTGCATGTGTCATTCTCGCCACAAGGGCCGGCAAATTCCAGCCTATGCCCCGATAAGGCCAGCTTAATCTTGACGCAAGGCGCGATCTGGTCGTGCCAGATATTGCCCGATAGACCGGGCGCCCTTCGCATGACCGTTCTGTGATATTGCAGCCCCAATAAACGCCTCATCACCGCAGTTTCCGTGTGTTTACTCGTGCGGTTTCATTCCCGATGTTTCTTCGTTTGCTCAAGCAACCAGTTCTTGAAAAAGGACGCCGAAGCAGACTTGGATGTTCCTTTGTGCAACGCAATTTCGTACCAGACACATCGGATTTCACGCTGATCCAGACGCACCAATTGACCCGACGAGATCTCGCGCTGGCACAAGATGTCATCAGCGAGAATGACCCCCTCTCCGTCTGCGGCACCATCAATCGCAAGGGACAGATCGGAGTAGACCTTGCCGATGCGCCAGCCCGCGCTCTCTGGCTGGTGGGCCGTGTACCACTTGTGCCAGGTCTCTTTGCCATTGTCGTGGACGAGACCAACCTGATCCCAGTCAATCGCGCCGCCCTTTGCAAGAATGGCATCGCGGACATGCGGCGTCGCAGCCGGAAAGCCGTCGATTGGAAACAGCTTGTCCCTTTTGACCCCGCTTTGCGGCATCCGGGTCGCAAAATGTATGATCATGTCTGCATGACCTTCTCCGATCTGCGCAGGGGTCCACGCCGGACGCAGATCAATCTCGATCCGTGGGAAAAGACTGCAGAATTCGGTGATCCTTTTGCGCAGCCATAGCGAGGCCAGCGCGGGTTCGGCGCTCACGACCAAGGTGCCGGACCGTGTTTTCCGCAACAGCGTCTCAGTTGCATCGGTCAGCGTTTGCAACCCGCTTGCGATCTGCGGCAGCAGGTTGCGGCCATCATCACTCAACTCGACACGATTGCCATGCCGAACGAACAAATCGGTGCCGAACCAATGCTCAAGATTGCGGATGTGCTGGCTGACAACGCTGTGGCTGACATTCAATTCATGAGCGGCCTTGGCAAAGCTGGAATGCCGTGCCGCAGCTTCGAAAACCCGCAGCGCGTTCAGATGTCGGAGCGTGTTCTGCATGATTTCAGCGTAGGTAAAACCTTCTCTGAGAGCAAGTTAAACGCGTTTTTCAGCGCGCCCCCGCGTGGCTAACCTTGTTGCAGATTTCGCCCCCCCCACGACGAACAGGATACATCATGCCCGCCCTTGCACTCTACGAACAGATGAAACGCGAATGCGAGTTGGTCGAACAGGAATGGGACGGTATGGTCACCGCCTTGGTCGCCAAGAAATACGATGCCATCGTTGCGTCAATGTCGATCACCGAAGACCGCAAAAATCGCGTCGATTTCTCCGAAAAACACTACTTTCATGTTGAGCACCGCGGTCTACACGGCCGAGTTACTGCGCGGTGCGATCAAGACCACCCCACAGGGCGAAATCGCGGCCACCAAGGCCTACGACATCTCGCCCATCACGCGGATGCGGCTGGACGCCCTGCCAAATTCCTTTCGCCGTACCCTGCCCGCCTATTAAAACGAGGTCATCTTTGCGTTGCACGGCTCGGTCATCGCCAGCACTGTCACCTTGCAGGATATTCTCGGTGTGGGCCGTTGGCTGAACGGCCGCTATTATCTGGCCTACGAGGGCTTTCTGACGGCGATGGTGTTCTTTATGGCAATCGTGTTTCTGATTACCTTCGTCTGCCGGTTCGCTGAAAAACGCTTTCTGGGTCATCTGCGACCACGCGAAACGCCCCCGCCCGGTGCCACACAGGTCGCCGTCTGAACACTTTCTTCTCCTCACTCGCCGCTGAAAGGCAATCCAATGACCGACACCAAAAAACGTGACCTGATCGAAGGGCGCGCCGCGCTGATCGTCATCGACATTCAGAAATCCACCTTCGCGCCCATCCCAGACGATAAACGCGTAATTGCGCATATGCCGGATTATGCCGAACGCATGGCGCGCTCCAAGGTCGCCATCGACAAAGCGCGTGAGTTCGGCATTCCGGTGGTCTTTATTCAGGAAATTCACCGCGCCAACCTGATCGACATGGGGCGCGAAACTGACGGCGACGAAGACGTTCACTGTCTTGACAGCAATCCGCTGACGGCCCTTGCCGAAGAAGAGCTGGGCATGCGTCCCGATGACTACCGCATCGCAAAACGACGGTATTCTGCGTTTTACGGCACCGATCTCGAGATCCTGTTAAAGGGCCTCAAGGCCGAAACCCTGATCCTTGTCGGCGGCCTTACGGATGTCTGCGTGCATTATACCTTTGTCGACGCGCATCAGGGTGACTACTTCTGCCGCGTGATCGAGGATTGCGTTGCAGGTTCCAGCCTAGAAGCGCATCAAGCGTCCCTGAACGCCGTAGAATATCTGCAGCATGGCGCGGTTCGGACATTGGACGAAGTATTATCTGCGATGCAGGCCCAATCGGAAACCGATGCAGCATAATCAAACCATGATGGCGGCCGGGTTGGCCTTGGCCGCCTCGGCCATCCTCAGCTTTATCGACAACTCTATGGCGGCGGTCCGCCAAGAGGCCGGGCTGTGGCAGTTTCAGCTGTTCCGAATGTGAGTCGAATGATCCCCGCCCTCGCCGGTTTACCCCATAGTTCCCGCGACGGGCCCACTGAGTGCATTGTAGTGCAAGTTGGCATGGACGAGACTGGAGGGAAATAATATCAGGTGGAATTTACTCGAGCGAATTGACCAGCTTATGGACATCATTGGTATCGCACCCGTGACGGCGATGAACTCCTTATCAAACAGCATCCTGCTACCCCTTCAGAGAACGCCAACAGCGGCAAAACAACCCAGAGGTCGCTACCACCAATTTCGACAAGATCTGCCGCAAGTGGCACTTGATGGAAACAGTCGGCAGACGAGCAGCACTTTTCATGCCTGAAAAGACTGCATCACGACGACACCGAATTGCTGCGAGCGATCATGTATGGCATTCTGATTCCGCGCTCAGATCACGCGATTTAGCGAACCCTGCCGGATATTGCGGATCAATGCCCTGCTGGCAGGTAGTCGCGCCGCTGCTACATATCAATGTAACTTGAGAGGTTCGTGGCATTGAGCCTACACAGGGCTTGTCCGTTCATGGTTCGTGTCACTACTTTGGCTTTACGTGACGCATATCACGCCCTGCTTGGACGACGTGTCCAAGAAAACGAAAATTGAAGGCCCACTAGATCTCGCGGCTTGATAATGTCATCCATTGAAACCTTGCCAATGGAGATATGCTTGCCAGGATGGATCAGTTCACGAAAACGGGAGCCTGAGTGGAGCCCCTGATCCAGCGATACAGGGCTACAAACTGATCGTACAGGCGGGACCGCTGTGCAATTCCGGCGTGACATTGACTCCCTTCAGTGTTTTGCCCTCCACTATAACTCTCATCATTGTGCCTTCTGAGCGGCTTGTGTAAAGAGCAAGGGCATAGCGGATCGGTGGCCGAGCGGTCGAAGGCACCAGTCTTGAAAACTGGCGTGCGTGAAAGCGTACCGTGGGTTCGAATCCCACCCGATCCGCCACTTTGCACTGTTTTTGTTTGATAAAATTAAGAGTATAGCAAACTACCCCTCATCATACCCCACAAAGAAAAATCGCTTAGGTCTGCTCTTGGCTTTTTATCTTTGAACTGCCCGAACAGAAATTTTGCTACCCCGCCCGGTCCTAATTTGATTTCTGCGGGGATAGCTCCCCCCCCCTTTCGGGACGCGTTCTTTAAACTATGGATGTATGCAAAGTGCTGCTGACTCGCTCCGCTATGATTCAAAAGTTCCGGGCAGCTAGTCGTCGTCATCGGGAAGGTCGATAACATCGTGGACATCCGTAACGGCGAAAACTGAGGGCTTTCCATTTACTAGACGAACATTCACATCTACGACAAAGCCCTTCTTATAGACATTTTCTTCCGCCTCTCTGATTTCATGCTTGAGGCGTTCCTCTGCCAGTTCTGAAGCATACATGAGCGCCAAGGGTCTTTTATGCACTTCTTCGATCAGCACCCTTTCACCTGATCTTTTCCCCACCTTGGCATTCCCAACGTCAGTTCTGGTAAAAACCATCAGCACGCGCTTGTGATCTGCATCATCAGGCTTTTCAAGTTCCCTGTAATGAGATTTAATTGTCATTTGTGCGTTTTTGGCATCTGGCGTTGAAAACTTGAAAGCGGCCCGAACCTGCCTTTTACCGTCTTCAAAGGTAACAGCTTCAAGTGTTGAAGATGCATTGGGGTCACGAGCAATAGCCTCTGTTGTATCAGAAAGAACTTTAAGCTCACTTTTTCCTGGTGACCAATCTTCTAACCTGCCTTGTGCGAGGGCCGTGATTCGACCACCCCATGTCCGCACAAATTGCTCAACTATCATCACCTGATCCATTTGAGCGACGAACGGCATAGCGGCGACCACATATGGTATCAGGTCCGCTTCAATTGAGCCTTTGCGCACTTCCTTAACGAAAATACGTGCGTCATCATCTACATCCGGATAGTTCAGCCTAATACCACGTCTGTACTATTCAGCGAGTGACGTGAATGCCCCGACAAACGCGTCGATTTCTACAGGTTCTGAAGTATCTATTCTTAACGTTAGAGTGGCTTTTGGGTCAGTCATGTCTTGACCATAAGTTAGACTTTTCACCATGTCTAAGTCTTTATCCTAAATGCTTAAACGGCATACACCCCAACGCTAAGCCGATGAATTTTTATCTTATGGCTTACCTATCCGGATCATTCGCGAAACTGACTTCAAAGAACTAGTCACAATGGCAACCTAGTGTTGGCCACTTGACACAAGATTCCCGATGGAAGCATGGTATCGGACCCGTGACCGATATTCCTGAGCGAAACTATCAAACAGCCGCTTGGAGCCCACTTTACCGAGCGGAGCAGTTGCAGCAACTCGCGGTCGCAGCAAGATCGGGCGAGAAAGGCCGGACCGAGCGGCCATTCGCGGACCATACACATGCCGCGGCGCAACGTCCCAGAACGAAAAATTTGTTCGCAATGCAGTATTCTCGTGTGTTCAATCGTAAGATTTCGATACCCTACACTCGATATCGGCTTCTGGCCTCGACTTTGAGCCCACCGCGAAATTGAATGGGCCATCCGCGGGATGCTCGTCATCGATTTGTGGTCGCGGGCAAAACCAGCCCGGCGTCGTGCAGGCCCTTGAGCAGAGCAGCGATGATCTGGTCGTCGACCTGAAAACTTGCGTAGGCGGCGGCGGGGTCACGGGCAAGCAGCGGCCAAGCTTTGGCCATCATCGCGAGCTCGTTGCTGGCGGCCTCCATTTGGTCGAGTCCGGCGTAAGAGATGGCCGCTAGAGACAAGCCGATGGCGGAGCCGAATTTCGCTGATCGTTGAGCGGCGGCGAGGGCATCGGCATAGTTGCCCTCAAGATATTCGTGGACCGAAATGGCATGGAAGTACCAACCGGGCGGATCGGCGCTGCGGACGATGGCCTGCTCGAGATAGGGCAGGCCCTTGACCCAGTTCCCGCGCGCTGCCAGCCGCCAGCCGAGCTGGGCGAGCGCCTCCGGATCGTGCGGATTGAGCGCCAACGCCTCGCGCTGCAGACGTTCGGCTTCGGCGTAGTTACCCTCATTGAAAGCGAGGGCGGCCAGAGCCTCGAAGCCTCGTTGGCTGCCCGAATCGAGTGTCACCGCGCGTGATGCCGCATCCTGCGCCGCCGCCAGATGAGCCGGGTGGTTTTCGACCGGCACCATATCCTGGCGTGCGGCGTCCAGATTGAGCCAGCCGAGCATCGCCCAGGCGTCGGCGTAACCGGCATCCCGGACGACGGCCTCCGTGAGACAGCTGAGTGAGGGCACAAAAAGCGCATCCTCAAATGTTCGCCGATACTCGTACGCGCGCAGGACGCAGGCATAGCTCGCCATGCTCGGCGCGTTCCTAGCAGCCAGACGACGGCTACTGGCCGCGTTCATGACACCGAAAGGCTCGCCCAACGCGGTCGCAACGGACGCGGACAGCTCGCTTCGCATTCCGAGCAGATCGTTCGGGTCCGGTGTCCTGTCGTAGCCGCCGCTCCAGATCACTTCTCCCGTCGACGCGTCGACAAGCTGGGCGCGGAGCCGGAGCTTGCCGGGATCCGACTGGACGTTGCCGCGTAGGACGTAAGAGACTGCAAGTGTCTCGCCCAGAGCCACCGGATCTGCACCCGCATTCTCGCGAAAGCTCGCCTGTACCGAATACAGACGCAGATCGGGAAACCGCATCAGATCGTGTATCACGTCCTGTGTCATCCCATTGGCGATCAGTCCGGTCTCTTCGTCTGGACTCAGGGCCTCGAAGGGAAGCACCATGATCACAGGACCGTACGCGTCTGCCACGTCAGGAGGATCGCCGCGGGGCCAGAGCCACGACAGGGCCGCCACCGCGAGAAGCGCCACAGTCAGTAGCAAGGCAATCGGTCCCGTCCGCCGGGCGTCACCGTTCAACGCCATGGACCATCTCGACGCATCGGCGCCGGCACTGCGGGCGTCGTCCTTGCTGCCATCGGGTGCGGGCTGGATGCGGTTATCGGCAGACCGCAGGGGCTTGCCTATGGCCAGCCACTCGAAATGCGCGACGTAGGCGCCTTTGGGAATGGTGATCCGCACCGTGTCGGCCTCGCTGGCATCGACGTAGTAGGTGTCGAGTGCACGCCGCAGCCGCCCCGCCTCGAGCCGAACGACCGGATCGGCGCTCGGATCGAATGTCTCGGCGCGGCCGAAAACCGCGAGGGCCACGGTATAACCTTTGATCTGGTCGCTCCGTCCGGCCAGCGTTTCTTCGACAAGATAGCTTAGAAGGTCACGGCGGCGCTGGCTGCCCTGTAGCTTGGAACTGTCAAGAATACGGGCGAGCTGGGCGCGTACCGCCTCGGCCGTAGGTGCATCAGGAGCGTCAATATCTTTCCGGGTGGATTCGTCGGTTCTCTCAGACATCGAGGCTCCATTTCGCGGGTCGTCTCCGCTTGACCCAGACTATCGCAACTCACCGAAACATAGAAGCTAGGACGTCCAACTGGCTCGCAATTCCTAGGGGTACGTACCGTACCGAACTTGATGCAATCACAGCTGCGTGTTTGCGTAACGTCAATCACTCGGAATGGCGGAAAGAAACTGCGGGGGCGAATGGGATGATGAAAATCTCTGCGGTTATCAGCCGGTTTCCGGAACATGAACTGGCCGTCCACCGCCTGTGTGGTCAGGACTCGGGCTTTCGGGAAATCTGCGAAGACTATGAGGAGGCACTGGTAGCACTTCGTCATTGGGAGCAAGCGGGACCAGTCTACGCCACGCGCGCCGTAGAATACCGCCAAATCATTGGCGAGATCGAGGCCGACATTCAGAGCGAGCTTTCAACGCATCTGCAGCGCGCTCCACAAGGCGGAACCTGATTCTGCTTCAGATGACGCAGCATGCCGCAACCAGTTTACGACAACAGGAGATCGATCGATGAAAAGAACAGGACCAAACCTCAACGCGACTTGTGCGAGCATGCTCGCACTGGGGCTGGCGGCGTTCGGGGCCACAGCACCCGTGGCCGCGCAGGAAACGGAAAAAAAACCTAACATCCTGTTCATCATGGGCGATGATATTGGCTGGATGCAGCCGTCAATCTACCATCGTGGCCTGATGGTTGGCGAAACGCCCAACATCGACCGCCTTGGCCAGGAAGGCGCGATGTTCACCGATTACTATGCAGAGCAAAGCTGCACGGCAGGGCGCAATGCCTTCTTCACCGGTATGCAGCCGCTGCGGACCGGCATGATCATGCCGCAGCTGCCAGGCAGCCCCAGCTATTTGCAGCCGGGCACGCCAGCGATCGCCAAATTCCTGCGTGACCTCGGGTACTCGACCGGCGAGTTCGGCAAGAACCATCTTGGCGATCACACCGATGCGCTTCCAACCGCGCACGGCTTTGAGGAGTTCTGGGGCTATCTCTATCACCTCGACGCGATGCAGGGGGTAAGTTTCCCCGACATCAACGCCGGGCCGACAGACCAGGCCGTGGCACCACCGTGCAAGAACACACCCATCCCCGGCCTTCAGGAAGTTGCAGGTGCCGTGGACCCCAAGACGACAATCTGCCTGACGCCGCCGCGCCCGGTGATCCATTGCACGTCCAGCGACGGCACTTCGGCCAACCAGACCTGCAAGGATGAGGGGCCGCTGACGCTTGAGCGCTCCAAAACCGTGGACGAGGAAATCTCGGCCAAGGTCATCGACTTCCTCGACCGCAACGATCCTGAGAAAACCAACAAGCCGTTCTTTGTCTGGTACAACCCTGCGCGCATGCACATCACCACCGTGCTGTCGGACGAATACGCCGACATGCTCGGCACCAAGGGTGGCAAGGACTGGGGCGCCAACGAAGTCGGCATGAAGCAGATGGACGACAACATCGGCTATGTACTGAAAAAGCTTGAGGATATGGGCGAGCTGGACAACACCATTGTCGTCTTCACCACCGACAACGGCGCCGAGACCATCACCTTCCCCGATGGCGGCACCACGCCGTTCAAGGGCGGCAAGCTGACCACCTGGGAGGGTGGAATGCGAGCGCCCGCTGTCATTCGCTGGCCCGGCCACATCGAAGCCGGCACCGTGTTCAACGACATCTTCGCGTCGCTCGACTGGCTGCCGACGCTGGTCGATATTGCCGGTGGCCCCAAGCAGAACGACCTCAAGGCCCAGATTGAAAAGGGCGAGTACCCCGGCATCGTCAAGACCTCACTCGATGGGGTCAACCAGATCGACTACCTGCTCGGCGAGTCCGATACGGCCGCCCGCGACACGTTCATGTACTACTCTGGCAAGGATCCGTCGGCGGTGCGATACAAGAACTGGAAGATGTACTTCGCGATGGTGTCGGACAATCCGGCTGGCTTCGTCTCGGGCGTACAGCCGTACCATTGGACCCAGATCGTCAACATCAAGCGCGATCCGTTTGAGACCTCAACCGGAGAGCAGCTGAAGACGCTTCAGGGTGTGGGTGGCGCGCTCGCCGGGCCGGTCACCGCCTATGCCTATGACTGGAATCTGCTGCCTCTCGGCCAGGCACTGTGGCTCAGGGAGCTCGAAACCTATCACGACTTCCCGCCGCTTCAGGACCCCTCGAGCTACAATCTTGAGGAGGTCATCCAGCAAGTGAAGAACATGAACACGTCCAGCCACGCGGGGCAGTAACGATCCGTGAACTGACAGCCACAGGCGCCCGTACACCGGGCGCCTGCGCCGCCCAGGCGGTTTTTGATGATTATGTTTCGCGCCGGATTCCTGCAGTTGCCTGAAATTGTGCACCCCTTCCCGGCCAGCCAATGAGGAGATGACCATGAAGCGTTTCGCCCTGCCTGCTTTCGTCCGCCGCAGCCTGCTGGCTGCGATCACCACGTTCCTTGCGCTCGCGGCCCCGTTGCCGCTGATCGCTCAGGACGACCCGCTGCCTTCCTGGAATGACGGTGCGGCGAAGACCGCCATCCTCGAATTTGTCGCGCAGACGACCACCGAGGGCGACGCGAACTTCGTCGCGCCCGGCGAGCGGATCGCCACCTTCGACCAGGACGGAACGCTCTGGGTCGAGCAGCCGCTCTACGGCCAGGGTCTTTTTGCGCTGGACCGGCTGGCGGTGCTGTCGCCCGACCACCCGGAGTGGAAAGACACGGAGCCGTTCAAATCCGTGCTGACGGGTGATCACGCGGCGATGGCAAAGTTCACCGAGAAGGACTGGATGGAGATCGTCGCCGTCACACATGCCGGGATGAGCACCGCTGATTTCGAAGCGATTGTCGCCGAATGGCTGCCAACCTCGAAGAACCCGACCTTCGGCGTACCGGTCACCAACCTGACCTATCAGCCAATGCATGAGGTGATAGATCTCCTGCGCGCGAACGGCTTCCAGACCTGGATTGTTACCGGTGGTGGTCAGGAGTTCGTGCGCGCCTACGCGGATGGCGTCTACGGCGTCCCGACCCAGCAGGTCATCGGATCGAGCATCGCGACCAAATACCAGATGGTCGACGGCAAGCCCGTGCTGATGCGCGACCCGAAGCTCTTTTTCAACGACAATGACGACGGCAAGGCCATCGGCATCAACCTCTTCATCGGCAAGCGCCCGCAGATCTCCTTCGGCAACACCGAGGGTGATGCGGAGATGCTCGCGTGGACCACCGCCGGTGACGGGTTGCGGCTTGGATTTCTGGTGCTGCACGACGATGCGGAGCGCGAAGTCGCCTATGGCCCGGCGAACGGACTGCCGGACACCAAGGTGGGCACGTTTAGCCAGGCGCTGATGGACACCGCCCGGCAGAATGGATGGGCGGTGATCAGCATGAAGGACGACTGGAAGGACATCTTCAAAGGGGACGTCAAGAAGATCGAATGAACAATCCCGCACTCCGGTGATCGCCCCGATCGAACGGCTGCATAGGGCCAATCCGCCAATAATCGATCCGTTGCGGCCAACATCCGTTCCCCGTGCCTCCTCCAAGGGACCTTCGCAGATGCAGCGGAAACATGCGGGTGCGGCGAAGGTGCGAAAGGTCCGCATAGCCGCCCCCTGAACCTTCGTCGGGGCATCGGGCGCGCACCAGAGACAAACTGGAACCTTTTTCTCAGGTGGCGAACACTAGGGCTTAGTCAATCCCATCATCTAGACGCTTTGCGCTATCCCGCGCCATCTTTACCAGCGCCATCAGGTTGCGCTTGTTTTTCGCAACCGCCTGCGACCTCTCACCATGCACCCAAGCCCCATTGGCGGGTCCGCTTGGTGCGCCGCCGCCTGCGCCATGCATCCGGCACACCTTCCATCCGCGTCGCGCTGGGGCTTTGCATCGATTGCCTGTCGCCTTGGTAATAGCGTGGCATCTGGGTGCGCTGTGAGCCTTGCGCATGGGGTTGGTGTCACTTTCCATTGTTACTCCTCCCCCCATGCGTCACAGCCCCGACAATGGCTTGCCCGCCTTCGTTCACCGTCACATGCTCCACCGTGACTTTCTGTTGCGCGCCCGTGCGGTAGCGTTTCAGCGCTTGCATCTGGGTGACATAGGTCCGGGCCAGCTTGTTCAATGCCCGTTCGGCGGCGTCTTGTTGCGTGATATTGTCCACATGATTTAACCGCCGCGCCATCATCATGGTGGCTTGATGGACTGCGCCCATCTGCACCGCCAACATGGCCTCCAATTCATCACGCGGCTGAACCTCTCGCACCACCGAAAGTAAGAAATTGCTCGCCCCTTCGTCAATTGCGCTGCCATACGCGCCTATTCGGGCCACATCGCCTTGAATGCCTGCCATGAAATGCGGATCGCACGTGCCAAGGTCTGCCATCATCAGGATATGCGCCACGTCGGGTTCGGCATGGGTGAAAGTCACTTGCAGGGCGCCATCCACAATTTCTAACTTCATCGGGGGACCATCTGCCCGTGCAGCCTGCTTTTCCGCTACGGCGTTTATGCGGGCCTGTTGTGCTTTGGGTGTCGCCAGCGGCGCACTACGATTTTCAGCTTTGTTCGTCATCCGTTGATCTTTCGCCTTCGTTGATTTTGTAGGTCGGAAATTGTGCGTCATAAGTAATACTAGCCCCTTCCCCCTGCTTCCTCCGACACACTGACGGGGCTGGCCTTGGACATGGTCTCGACATTGACGGCACCACCGATGCCTTGATGCAGCCTTGTCAGGGCAAAGGTTTGAGGTTTTGAACCTGCGCGATGCCGACCGACCAAACGCAACAGGCCAGCAGCTTGCAACGTGCGACGTGCGGCGCGGAGGCGAGGCTTGGATAGGTTCAGCAGACCCGCCGACTGCATGGCGTCAAAATCCAATGGGAAGCGTTTGCCAGGATGATGGCCGTGCTGATCCACCAACAGCACCAGTAACGCGATAGCGTCCGCACCATTGGCTTCACCGCGCAGCGCATCCAAGGCCTGCCGTTGCATCGGAAAAGCGCTGTCACGGCCCCGATATCCGTCTGCGGCTCCCACTCGGGGTCGAGTTCGCTTCGTTTCAGGATGCGCACCTTGCCGGCCTGGCTGTCAACGATCCCGGCGTGTATGACGCTGTCGACTGAAATACCACGCGCAGTGGCGATGCTATTGGCTGTACCGAACTCACCTGCTTTCACGCCATTTTGCTCGAACCAGCTGATGGCAAAACGCGTGTCCGCGTCGAACTCACCCTGAATGCCACCGAGGAAGTCGTCGAGTTCCGCGTTGATCAATTGCAGCGTTGTTTTTACGCACATTTGGCTGTCGTCAGGTTCCAAAATACCTGCGTAGCGCGAAAAGATGCCCATGCCGGTGCCAATGGCTGATCGCGGCATGTCGGCGGGGGAGACGTTGGCGGCCTGCAACTCTGCTATGGCGCCGGGCAGTCCGCGTTTCATAGCACGGATGAACTCGGCACGTGTGATGGTCTCCGCGGTTTCTTCTTTCTTCCTGCAGAGGAGCACAACCGAACTGGCAAGGCTCAGGACCCATTAACCGATTGAGCTTGTCGCGTTGTCGTGATTCACGATCTCCAGTTATAGGGGGATATGATGAGCAATTTGTATTGGCTGACTGAAGCGCAGATGGAGCGCCTCCGGCCTTACTTTCCAAAAAGCCGAGGTCGAGCGCGTGTTGATGATCGCCGTATTTTGAGCGGCATTATCTTCTTCAATCGCAATGGGTTAAGGTGGTGTGATGCCCCTGCGGAGTATGGGCCTCCGAAGACCTTGTATAACCGTTGGAAGCGCTGGAGTGATATGGGCGTCTTTGCCCGGATGATGATGGGGTTGGCTGAGCAGGACCCCGACAACAAGACCATCTCAATCGACGCCACCTACCTCAAAGCCCATCGCACGGCATCCAGCCTGCGGTTGAAAAAGGGGGGCGTGGACGCCTGCTTGGGCAGACCAAGGGCGGCATGAACACCAAGTTGCATGCAGTTACCGACACCATTGGTTGCCCAGTCCGCTTCTTTATCACCGCAGGTCACCCCTCTCGGCGATGAAAACATCGCCTGCCGGGCAGTGAGCGATTACACCGGAGCGGCAGCTTTGATGAATGGCTTGCCAGATGCTGAATGTCTCCTCGCTGATCGAGGGTATGATGCCGACTGGTTCCGCAATACCCTTATAGGCAAGGGAACAAGGCCATGCATCCCCGGACGCAAGTCACGCAAGACGACCGTCAAATATGACAAGCGCCGCTACAAAAGGCGCAACCGCCCCTCTCGTGACATTGCTGCGCAATACACTGCCGGGCAGTAATCGAGCGAATGTTTGGCAGGATCAAAGACTGGTGCAGCGTCGCAACCCGCTACGACAGGTCCCCAGCCGTCTTCCTCTCAGCAATCGCTCTCGCAGCAACGGTTATCTTCTGGTTATGAGTCCTGAGCCTAGATGATCGGAAGCACCATTTGTCCGCACATCACTAGTTCGCCGTCGGTTCGACTTCGCAGCTGCAGCGAAAGTCCGGTCTGACGGGCTGCACCGCAGCATCACTGGTGGCGGCTTGAATGACATCTGTGGGTGGCTCCTGCATTGCAAGTGTTTTCTGGTGATATGCGCGGTCATTTTCGTCAGTACTGTCGTCTGTCCGGCCTGTTTATGTTTTGGCATTGCCTCCACTGGCCCTGATGAATTCCGCAAG
>NZ_JBDWLR010000037.1:0-2188 GCF_039973035.1 Sedimentitalea sp. | reverse complement strand
GTCCAAGGTGCTGGTCGCCGAGGATGCATCATTGGGCCACCGCCTCGCGGAATCGACGGCTGCACTGATCGTGTCGCTGGCTGGCGACTACGATCATGTCGTCGCCCCGGCCACAACTGATGCCAAGAACTTAATGCCACGGGTTGCGGCGCTGCTTGACGTGATGGTGATTTCGGATGTCTCCGGCGTTGTCGATGCCGACACGTTCGAGCGCCCGATCTATGCTGGCAACGCGATCCAGACGGTGAAATCTGCCGACGCGAAAAAGGTCGTGACCATCCGGACATCAACCTTTGATGCCGCTGGCGACGGTGGATCGGCCTCGGTCGAAACCATTTCTGCCGCCGAAAATCCCGGCCTGTCGGAATGGGTCGAAGACAAGGTCGCCGAAAGCGATCGCCCCGAACTAACCAGCGCAGGCGTGGTTGTCTCAGGTGGCCGTGGCGTTGGCTCGGAAGAGGACTTTGCGCTAATCGAGAAACTGGCGGACAAGCTGGGCGCCGCCGTGGGCGCCTCGCGCGCCGCGGTCGACTCGGGCTATGCCCCGAACGATTGGCAGGTTGGTCAGACCGGCAAGGTCGTCGCCCCCGATCTGTACGTCGCTGTCGGCATCTCGGGTGCGATTCAGCACCTCGCCGGAATGAAGGACAGCAAGATCATCGTCGCGATCAACAAGGACGAAGAGGCACCGATCTTTCAGGTCGCGGACTTCGGTCTTGTCGCCGACCTCTTCGCAGCAGTGCCAGAGTTGACAGAGAAGCTCTAAACTTCGCTAGGTAGGAAAATAGGCCCGCCTTTTCGGTGGGCCTATTTGTGCTTCCGGAACAGCGTCAATCGAAAATCGCGCACATAGCTGTGTGTAGCTTGGGAGTGGGCAAAAGCTGGGGGTGTTCGGGTAGGCATCGTCAAGTTGTTGACCTGCGTTCGGCACCTGCGTAGCCCATGTCGATGATTTGTACGAATTCTTCATCCCGCCTCAAAGGCCACCGCTTCCCGCTGCCTATCATTTCGTATGCGGTTTGGGCCTATCACCGTATTGCTCTCAGCCTGCGAGACGTTGAGGAACTGCTCTCCGAGCGCGGCGTTGTGGTCAGTTATGAAACGATCCGCGCTTGGGTTGGAAAATTTGGTTCTGGGATCTCGAAACGTATCCGTGCAAGACGCAATCCGCCCAGCGATAAATGGCATCTCGATGAAGTGGTGATATCGATCCGGGGAGTGAAACATTGGCTTTGGCGTGCGGTCGATAGCAACGGGGAAGTTCTTGATATATTGGTTCAAACTCGGCGTAACACGCGGGCCGCGAAACGACTTATTTCCAGACTGATCACCCGTTGGGGTGAGCCACGTGTTATCGTGACGGACAAACTTCGCAGTTACGGTGCAGCCTTGCGTAAGCTCGAAATAAGCGTCGATCACCGGGCGCATAAGGGCTTGAACAACCGCATCGAAGGCTCCCACAGGCCGACCCGAAAAAGGGAGAAAATTCAAGGTCGATTCAAGTCGGCACGGCAAGCGCAGAAGTTTCTATCGATCCACGATGAAACCGCCAATCTATTTCGTCCCGGCCGCAACAAAATGACCGCTTCAGAATACAGAAACAAGCGAACAACGGCTTTCGAAACTTGGAACCGTTGTGCAGAAGAGCTAGCGGCCTAAAGTGGATTCTGCCAGGTCACTGTGTCCTCATAGAACAACCTGACAATGCCGTCGGGCGACATGGAGCAACGAACTGCGATATGAAACTTTAAGCGGGCACATCTTTGCCACGGGCTAGTCCTGCCCAGATGATCGGACCGACTTCATGCCAAATTCCATTGACGTCACGGACCAAACGAGCGTGTTGCAGGGATCGCCGGGTCGCGGTATTCCCATCGTTTTCTCTGACGCAAGCGACGGCCATGCCCTACAAATTCAATGATGCCCGTCGCGATAAGATCCCCAAAGCAAAGTACCGCGTCACGAACTGGTCCGCGTACAACGAAGGCCTTCGGCAACGTGGTGATTTGACGGTTTCGGTTTCAGATGATGTGGCCAGGAAGTGGTCGTCGCCGCGCCGCAAGACCCGCGGTGGACAGGCGCGTTACATCGATCTGGCAATCGAGATTTGCCTCACTCTGCGGGTCGTGTTTCGGCTTGCCTTGAGACAAACGCAGGGCTTCATGCGATCGATTGCAAAGCTGATGGG
>NZ_JBDWLR010000036.1:0-41674 GCF_039973035.1 Sedimentitalea sp. | reverse complement strand
TCTTTCCTCCTCCCTGATGTCGCCGCATCCTTCATACCGGTCCAACAGACCGGGCTTGATACACCGGGCGCTCTCCTCCTCCCTGCGTCTTGGTGTTGTAAGAGCGGCGGCATCTTTCCTCCTCCCTGATGTCGCCGCATCTTCTATTCACCAGAACCACATTCCTGATATGCCGACGCAGGTGAGAAACCCGGCAGGTTGCCTTTCCCCGGCAAATGATTTCTGCTGTTAGAACCGCGCAACCGCGCCCTGACAAAAAGACCGCACATATGCTTGCCTTGGCCCTGCACATCCTGATCGTTATCGCGTTCAGTATCCGAATCCTGTTGCGTGATGATCTCGCCGCCACTGCCCGTCTGGCATGGTTCATGGTGATCAGTGTGCTTCCCGTGTTTGGTTCGGTGCTCTATTTTCTCTTTGGTGAAATTGACCTCGGCCACACCGCCAGCAAACGCATCGCGGCCGTTACCAAAAAGGTCCATGCGGTTGGCCGCGACCTGCAGCCCAAGGAACATGACCCGTCGGACCAGATACCCGACCGGTTTGTACCCGCCTTTTCCTATAGCCACTCGATCAACGGGTTTCCGCCCGTATCCGGAAATTCCGTAGAACTGATGTCCGACGCACAGACTGCCCGTAGCCGCCTGATCGAAGACATTGATGCCGCACAGGAGCAGGTGCATGTGCTCTACTACATCTGGTTGGGCGACGAGACTGGCACCAATACTGCGCGCGCGCTGATGCGAGCCGCGAAACGTGGCGTCGAATGTCGGGCGATGGCCGACGGGTTGGGCTCGCGGGTCATGGTGAAATCGGCGCTTTGGGCCGAGATGCGCGCGGCTGGCGTCGAACTTTCGGTTGCCCTGCCGATCAACAACCCGATTGCAACGATCCTCAAGAGCCGGCTCGACCTTCGCAATCACCGCAAGATCACCGTCATCGATGGCAAGATAACCTATTGTGGCAGCCAGAACTGTGCCGATCCCGAATTTCGGGTCAAGGCACGCTATGCGCCCTGGGTTGATATCATGCTGCGCATCGAAGGCCCCGTGGTTGCCCAGAACCAGCTCTTGTTCGCCGGTGACTGGATCGCGCATTCCGGCGGATCGCTTGACGATTTCCGATTGGCGCCTGATCGGCAAGATCCGGGCAGCATCGCGCAAATCATGGGCGATGGCCCGACCGAGCGGCGCAGGGCGACCCCGCATCTGTTCTCGTCACTGATGAACGGGGCGCGCAGGCGGGTGACCATTTCAACGCCCTATTTCGTACCCAACGCCATTGTGCTTGAGGCGATCTGCGCCGCTGCCTTTCGCGGCGTTGCGGTGACGATGATCTTTCCAAAGCTCAATGATTCCTGGATCGTCGCTGCCGCGAGTCATTCCAGCTATCGCAACCTGCTTGAGGCCGGCGTCATCATTCACGAGTATCGCGGTGGGTTGCTGCACGCCAAGACCCTGACCATCGACGATGAAGTCAGCCTGATTGGTTCCTCAAATCTCGACCTGCGCAGCTTTGATCTCAACTTTGAAAACAACCTGCTGCTATGTGACAGCGCGATCACCGCCGACATCACCGCGCGTCAGGCCGACTATATCGCCGAATCCGATCTTGTGACGCTGGCAGATGTGAACGCCTGGCCCGGACACAGGCGCATCTGGAACAATGCTGTTGCCACGATCGGGCCGATCCTGTGATCGCTGCAGGGATCAGAATGGAATGTCGTCGCTTGCACTGACATAGCGACCCACCACTTTCTTGGGTCCAGCTTTCTCAAAATCGATCTCAAGCTTGTCGCCTTCGATCCCGGTGATGGCGCCATAGCCGAACTTTTGGTGAAAAACCCGCTCGCCGATGGTAAAGCTGCTGTCCGCACTCATGTCGATCACCGTGTTGCGGCTTTCCTTGGGTTGCGACAGCCCCCGCTCGCCCGCGCGCGCCTGCAACCGCTTCCAGCCGGGCGAGTTGTACCCGTCGGCCTTGGCCACCCGTGCCGCAATATCTGATTGCGCCTCTGGTTGTTGCGCCATGCCCGCCGCGCCATAGCCACCACCATAAAGACCGGGTGGGGTCAGCACCTCGACATGCTCTTCGGGCAGTTCATCGATAAAGCGCGAAGGTAGCTGTGATTGCCATTGGCCAAACACCCGGCGATTCCCAGCAAAGGAAATTGTACAGAGTTCCTCGGCCCGTGTGATACCCACATAGGCCAACCGGCGTTCTTCCTCGAGCCCCTTGATGCCGCTTTCATCCATGCTCCGTTGCGACGGAAACAAACCGTCCTCCCAGCCCGGGAGGAACACGGCGGGAAATTCCAGCCCCTTGGCCGCGTGCAGGGTCATGATGCTGACCTTTTGCCCGGCATCATCCTTTTCATTGTCCATGATCAGGCTGACATGTTCCAGAAACCCTTGCAGATTCTCGAACCCTTCCAAGGCCTTGACCAGTTCCTTAAGGTTCTCAAGCCGCCCTGGAGCCTCGGGCGTCTTGTCGTTCTGCCAATGGCCTGTATAGCCGCTTTCATCCAGAATGATCTCAGCCAGCTCCATGTGGGTCATCCCCGCATCGCCGGCCATCCGGCCCCATCGCGCGATGCCTTCGACCAATTCGGCCAGCGCTGCGCCGCCTTTACCCTTGATCAGCCCGCCCTGCACTGCGAGCCACGCGCCCTCGACCAAAGACACACCATTGGCGCGCGCCGTTGTCTGGATGGTCTGCTGCGCCTTGTCACCGAGGCCACGCTTGGGCGTGTTGACGATCCGCTCAAACGCCAGATCGTCTTCGGGGCTAACCACCACGCGGAAATAGGCCATGGCATCGCGGATCTCCATCCGCTCGTAGAATCGCGGCCCACCGATCACCCGATAGGGAAGTCCGATGGTCAGAAACCGGTCCTCAAACGCCCGCATCTGGTGGCTCGCCCGGACCAGAATCGCCATCTGATCCAGCCCGAACGCACGCATTCCACGCGCGCCGCCTTGCATCGCCTCAATCTCTTCGCCGATCCAGCGCGCCTCTTCCTCGCCGTCCCAATGGCCGATCAACCTGACCTTTTCACCGTCATCGGTGTCGGTCCACAGTTCCTTGCCCAACCGACCCTCGTTGCCACGAATGACACCTGATGCGGCGGCAAGAATATGCGGGGTGCTGCGATAGTTCTGTTCCAGCTTCACCACATGTGCGCCGGGAAAATCCTTTTCAAACCGCAGGATATTGCCGACCTCGGCCCCGCGCCAGCCATAGATCGACTGATCGTCGTCCCCGACACAGCAGATGTTCCGATGCGACGCCGCAAGCAGACGCAGCCACATGTATTGTGCGACGTTGGTATCCTGATATTCATCCACAAGAATATAGCGGAACCAGCGTTGATATTGTTCAAGCACATCCGAATGGGTCTGAAATATCGTCACCATATGCAGCAGCAGATCGCCGAAATCGACCGCGTTCAGTTCCTTCAATCGCGCCTGATATTGGGCATACAGTTTGACGCCCATATTGTTGTAAGCGCCCGCATCGGCCGCGGGCACCTTGTCTGGTGTCAGGGCCCGGTTTTTCCAGCCGTCGATGACCCCTGCGAGTTGCCGTGCTGGCCAACGCTTGTCGTCGATCCCCGTCGCTGAAATCAGTTGCTTCATCAGCCGGATTTGATCGTCGGTATCCAGAATGGTGAAATTAGACTTTAGCCCGGCAAGTTCTGCGTGGCGGCGCAACAGCTTTACGCAGATCGAATGGAACGTGCCCAGCCACGGCATCCCCTCAATCGATTGCCCCAACATGCCACCCACGCGATTCTTCATCTCGCGCGCGGCCTTGTTGGTGAAGGTCACCGCCAAAATCTCGTTTGGACGCGCCGCCCCCGTGTTCATCAGATGCACGATCCGCGCGGTCAGCGCCTTGGTCTTGCCAGTGCCTGCCCCGGCCAGCATAAGCACCGAACCGTCAAGTTTCTCGACCGCCTCGCGCTGTGCGGGGTTCAGGCCTTCAAGGTAAGGCTGCGGTCGCGCGGCCATTGCGCGCGCCGAAAGTGATCCGCCTTCAAAGGCGTCGATGTCGTCAAAACTGCTCATGCGGGCAATGTAGCCCAAGCCGTCGGGCAGGAAAAGGGATGTTCGCGGCTTGTTCCCGCGTTAATCGATCCCGCGCAGAACCGCGAGCAGCGCATCGCCGCTGACCCCGAAATGCGCCTCGGCGGCGTCTCGTGCGGCTTCGGTCTTGGCACCGAACAGCCCGTCAATCGGTCCCGGATTGAACCCCGCGTTCAACAGCAGGGCCTGCCATTCTGCGGTACTGGCATCGCCTGTCAACTCCGCATGCGCCTTGCCGGTCAGAACCTCCCGGTCGGCGAGACCATGGGTGCCGCCATTGATGCCTTTGGTGACCATCAGAATGTCGGGAACATCGGCCCATTCCAAAAGTGTGCGGCTCGACCGCCGGGTGCGTGCGAGATACTCGGCCCCGATCAGCCAGCATATATCCGGATCAGCCGCACGATCCGGGTTGTTGACAAGATCCTCGCCAATCGCGGCGCCGTATCGGGTGTAATTATCCTTGCCGGTCAGTTGCAGATAGCCGCGTCCGCGATACCGCCAGCCATCTCCAGACGCCGGGGTGCCGTTACCCATCCGATTGGCATAAACCCGGTTGGCGATTTTCTCTGGTTGCCGGGCAAAGGAGTTGGTTTCGGCCTCCGACGCAAAGTGACGGCGGAAAATTTTCCATAACCCGGCGGCAGAATAATTCAGATTCTCGAACCGGGTCTTGAACCGGGCACTTTCATGGGCGCATTGGCCGATCAGGCTGGCGCGGCGCCGGTCATTGTTGACGCCGATCTCTTCCAGCTTGCTTTCAACGGCTTGCCAGGCTGAAAAGGCTGCTGTGGCTGTGACAGAAGAAGACGCACACACGCGAATTGCGGTTTCAATGGTCATGGGAAACTCCGAACAAATACATTAATAAAACCTGACAACTTTAGCACGAAACCGCATTTCCATCCAGCCACGGCGTTGTTAACGCTTGCGCTGCGGCGCGGCACAACGGAAAAGACGGTATGGATTTTCACAGCAGATATCCTGGGCTGATCGATCTGAAGTGGCGCGCCAAGCGTCGGTTGCCCAAGTTCGTATGGGATTTTCTTGACAGCGGCACGGGCACCGAGGCGACCAAATCGCGCAACCGCGCGGCGCTGGACCGGATCGGTTTTGCCCCATCCATCCTGCATGGTGCGATCGAACCGGATATCAGCACGACCTTGCTGGGTCAGAGCTATCCGCAACCGTTTGGTGTTTCTCCCATCGGCATGTCGGGTCTGATCTGGCCCGATGCTGAAACGTTGCTGGCGCAGTCCGCTGCACGCGCAGGAATGCCCTATTGTATGTCCACCGTGGCCAGCGCCAGCCCCGAAGACATCGCGCCGCATCTGGGGCCAAACGCATGGTTCCAACTCTACCCGCCCAAGGACGAAGATATCCGGCGCGATCTGTTGGACCGTGCGCGCACCGCTGGCTTTTCCACGCTTGTGCTGACAGTAGATGTCCCGGTCGCGTCGCGCCGTGAACGGCAGACCCGTTCGGGGCTGACGCAACCGCCCCGGCTGACTCCCCGCCTATTGACGCAGGTCGGAATGCGTCCGGTCTGGGCCGCCGGGATGGCGCGCAAGGGCATGCCGCGCATGCGCACTCTCGACAAATACATCACGGACGCTCAGGCCAATCTGCCCCCGACCGCGCATATTGGCTATATCCTGCGCACTTCGCCTGATCTCGACTACGTCCGATGGTTGCGTGATCACTGGGACGGTCCTTTTATCCTGAAAGGTATCATGCGCCCGGAAGATACCGCGCCGCTGGAGCAAATCGGTATCGATGCTCTTTGGGTGTCCAACCACGCCGGGCGGCAGTTTGATGGCTCGCTGTCGAGCATTGAGGTCCTGCCCGCTGTTCGGGCGACGACGTCGCTGCCGCTCATCTTTGACAGTGGTATTGAGAGCGGTCTTGACATCCTTCGCGCTCTCGCGCTTGGTGCGGATTTTGTGATGCTTGGCCGTGGGTTTCACTTTGCCCTCGCGGCCCTTGGCTCTGACGGACCACCGCATCTGGTCGACCTGCTGACCAAGGACATGCACGCCAATATGGGGCAGATCGGCGCCCATACCCTGCAGGATTTGCCGCCCCCCATAGAACTGCCTTTAGTACGCTGATGCGCCTAAAAAACAGGCAAACTTCGCGGTTGAGCGATTACATCATACGCAAACGTTTACGTTTGGTAACAAGCTGAATAGAAAAGGCCGAAACTCTTCGGCTCCAGGAGAATGCCATGCCCGATTTCAAGAAGATTCTGATTGCCAACCGGGGCGAGATCGCCATTCGCGTGATGCGGGCGGCAAACGAGATGGGCAAGCGGACGGTCGCGGTTTACGCCGAAGAAGACAAGCTGGGGTTGCATCGGTTCAAGGCCGACGAAGCATATCGGATCGGCGAAGGCATGGGTCCGGTTGCGGCCTATCTGTCGATCCCTGAGATCATCCGCGTGGCGCGCGAATGTGGTGCCGATGCCATCCATCCGGGCTATGGCCTGCTTTCGGAAAACCCCGATTTTGTCGATGCCTGTGATCAGGCGGGCATAACCTTTATCGGGCCGCGCGCCGAAACCATGCGTGCCCTTGGTGACAAGGCCAGCGCCCGCAAGGTGGCGATCGAGGCCGGCGTGCCGGTGATCCCGGCAACCGAAGTTCTGGGCGACGACATGCATGCGATCCGCGCCGAGGCGGACGAGGTTGGCTATCCCTTGATGCTCAAGGCGTCCTGGGGTGGTGGCGGGCGTGGCATGCGCCCGATCCTGAAAGCCGACGAACTTGAAGAGAAAATTCGCGAAGGCCGCCGCGAGGCCGAGGCCGCCTTTGGCAATGGCGAGGGGTATCTGGAAAAGATGATCACCCGCGCCCGTCACGTCGAGGTGCAGATCCTCGGCGACAAGCAGGGAGGCATGTATCACCTGTATGAACGCGACTGCTCGGTCCAGCGCCGCAACCAAAAGGTCGTGGAACGCGCCCCGGCCCCTTATCTGACCGAGGCACAGCGCGCCGAGATCTGTGACCTGGGGTATCGCATCTGCAAGCATGTGAACTACGAATGTGCGGGCACCGTCGAGTTCCTGATGGATATGGCGAACGAGCAGTTCTACTTTATCGAAGTGAACCCGCGCGTACAGGTCGAACACACCGTCACCGAGGAAGTCACCGGCATCGACATCGTGCGCGCGCAGATCCTGATCGCCGAGGGTAAAACCATCGCCGACGCCACCGGCAAGCCCAGTCAGGAAGATGTGCATCTGAACGGTCACGCGCTGCAAACCCGCGTCACGACCGAGGATCCGCAGAACAACTTTATCCCCGACTACGGCCGTATCACCGCCTTCCGGTCGGCCACCGGCATGGGCATCCGGCTGGATGGCGGCACAGCCTACGCCGGCGGTTTTATCACCCGCTTTTACGACAGCCTGCTGACCAAGGTCACCGCCTGGGCCCCGACGCCGGAAATGGCAATTGCCCGGATGGACCGCGCCCTGCGTGAATTCCGCGTGCGCGGTGTCAGCACCAACATCGCCTTTGTCGAAAACCTGCTGAAACACCCGACGTTTCTGGACAACACATACACCACCAAGTTCATCGACGAGACACCTGAGCTGTTCCAGTTCAAGCGCCGCCGAGACCGCGGGACCAAGGTGCTGACCTATATCGCCGACATCACGGTGAACGGCCACCCCGAGGTCAAGGATCGCCCGCGCCCCCGCGCCGATCTGAAACTGCCCCGCGCCCCTGCGCAACGTGGTGAACCGATGATGGGCACGCGTAATCTGCTGGAACAAAAAGGCCCGCAAGCGGTTGCCGACTGGATGAAAGCCCAATCTCAACTGCTGGTGACCGACACCACCATGCGCGACAGCCACCAGTCTCTGCTGGCAACGCGCATGCGGTCAATCGATATGATCCGGGTTGCACCGGCCTATGCAACCAACCTTCCGGGTCTGTTCTCGGTCGAATGCTGGGGTGGAGCAACCTTCGATGTCGCCTATCGCTTCCTGCAGGAATGCCCATGGCAGCGCCTGCGCGACCTGCGCGCCGCAATGCCCAACGTGATGACTCAGATGCTGTTGCGCGGCTCCAATGGGGTTGGATACACGAGCTATCCCGACAATGTCGTACAGAAATTCGTGAAACAAGCCGCCGAAACCGGTGTTGACCTGTTCCGGGTGTTTGATGCGCTGAACTGGGTCGAAAACATGCGCGTTGCGATGGATTCGGTGCTCGAATCTGGCAAGCTTTGCGAAGGCTCGATCTGCTACACTGGTGATATCAATGACCCGGACCGCGCCAAGTACAATTTGAATTACTATGTCTCCGCGGGCAAGGAATTGCGCGATGCAGGCGCGCACATCCTCGGCCTCAAGGACATGGGTGGATTGCTGAAACCCACCGCGGCCAAGGCGCTGGTTAAGGCGCTGAAGGAAGAGGTTGGCCTGCCGATCCATTTCCACACGCATGACACTGCCGGTGTCGGCTGCGCTACTATCCTAGCGGCGAGTGAGGCAGGCGTGGACGCGGTCGACTGCGCCATGGACGCGCTGTCGGGCAACACCAGCCAGCCAACTCTGGGCTCGGTGGTCGAGGCGCTGCGCCGCACTGACCGCGATACCGGTCTGGACATGAACGCCATCCGCGAGATCAGCGAATACTGGGAAGCCGTACGCGCGCAATACGCGGCCTTTGAATCCGGCCTGCAAGCCCCCAACTCCGAGGTTTACCTGCACGAAATGCCCGGCGGGCAGTTCACAAACCTCAAGGCGCAGGCGCGCAGTCTCGGGCTTGAGGAACGCTGGCATGAGGTCGCGCAGACCTATGCGGATGTGAACCAGATGTTCGGCGACATTCCAAAGGTCACACCCTCGTCCAAGGTGGTCGGGGACATGGCGCTGATGATGGTCAGTCAGGGCCTGACCCGTGCAGATGTCGAAAACCCGGATGTGGACGTGTCCTTTCCCGATTCCGTCATTGGCATGATGCGGGGCGATCTGGGCCATCCGCCCGGCGGCTTTCCCGAGGTCATCACCAAAAAAGTGCTCAAGGGCGACGCGCCCAACATGGAACGCCCGGGCAAACACCTGCCTCCCGTTGATTTCGATGAGGTCAGGGCCAGCGTCACCGCCGAGCTTGAAGGCAAGGAAATCGACGACGAAGATCTCTGCGGCTATCTGATGTATCCCAAGGTCTTCATGGACTACATGGGTCGCCACCGTACATATGGTCCGGTGCGCACCCTGCCGACCACGACGTTCTTTTATGGCATGCAGCCGGGCGAGGAACTGAGCGCGGAAATCGATCCCGGTAAGACCCTGGAAATCCGCATGCAGGCTGTGGGCGAGACCAATGACGAAGGTGAGGTCAAAGTGTTCTTTGAACTCAACGGCCAACCCCGTGTCATCCGCGTGCCCAACCGCATGGTCAAATCCACAACCGAGAAACGCGCCAAGGCCGAAGCGGGCAATCCCGACCATATCGGGGCACCCATGCCCGGCGTCGTCGCCACGGTCGCAGTGACGGCAGGACAGGCCGTCAAGGAAGGCGACCTGCTCTTGACCATCGAAGCGATGAAGATGGAAACCGGCCTGCACGCCGAACGCGATGCGACGATCAAAGCCGTCCACGTCCAACCCGCCAGCCAGATCGACGCAAAGGACCTGTTGATCGAACTGGAATAGCGAGCGAGACCTGTACCGCCCGGAACAAGGCCAAAGGCCGCCGGGCGGGCATACCCACCGCAACCGGATGATTCAGGAGTTACGGCAGGCGCGGAAATCTCAGCCGATGCCATTGCCCGTTTTATCGCGCGCATTACCGTTAACTGGGCTCACAGCCCAAGTTCGGCGCGCTTTTTCTTGGTCAGGCCGGCGACAACCATATCGTAAGAATCCGAAATATGGCGCTGTAACTCGGCATCGGATAGCCCCGGTGCCGCATAATGTTGCAACCACATTAAGCCTCGCGAAGCGAGATATGGCGCGGGGCGGATACCCGGCATGTCTGACAGAACCTCGAACGCAATATCCGAAGCTTTGAAGGTGAATGCGTCGTCGCCGTCGGCCCAGCCACAGATCGCAAAAACCTTGCCGCCAACCTTCCACACATCCGAGTTTCCCCATTGCACCACATGGGCGGCTCCGGTGAAACTTGCGCAATACCGGTTGAACTCGTCCCTGACCATTCCGCATCCACCTGAGGCAAAGGCCCGTTGGGCCGACAATAATCCAGCCTAGCGCGCAAGGGTCGGACTGAGAAGACCGCAGGCGAGGATTGCAGCCGGCAGCCTTCGCTGCATTGGTCATGCAAATTTGGAATCAGCGGTCTGCCACGTACTCCAGCGCGGTGTCATCTGCGATCATCGGCGCGGCTGCCGGCCCCTCAAGCGTCAAACCCAAAAGTATCGCGGCACTCAGCAGCACAATTCTGCACATCTCAATACCCGTCATCCTCCAGCCTTTCAGCATTATTCAACTTTGACAGCGATGACACGCGGGCGCGCCACAGTTCCGTCGCACCGAGGAGAAAATTATTTGCTGTATCCCATGTTTTTCCTCTTGCGGGTTCGGTCAGTTGTTTATATCTCACGCCTCACTCAAGGACGCGGGCGTAGCTCAGGGGTAGAGCATAACCTTGCCAAGGTTAGGGTCGTGAGTTCGAATCTCATCGCCCGCTCCATTGAGGCCATCACCAACCCCAGTGATAAATTGATCCAGACAAGGCCCGAGGCAACGCTGGATCGCGATCCTCATACAGTACATCATTTCTATAGCGACTCCCGCCGATCCTGCGGCGTGGAGCCCAAACTAACTGCTTCCTCTCTCTGGAATCGCTCCTTAGTTTAAGACCCAGAATCAAGGGAGAGTGACAGGTGACCGGCCCAGTTCGACGCGATCCGGTTGCCCTGTCCCAGCTTAAAAACATGGCCAAAGCAAAGAATATCCTATTCATCATGTTCGATCAGCTGCGGTGGGATTACCTGAGCTGTTATGGCCATCCCCATCTCAAGACCCCGCATATCGACCGGCTGGCGGAAAAAGGTGTGCGTTTTACCCGCTGTTACATCCAATCCCCTGTCTGCGGGTCCTCTCGTATGTCGACCTATACCGGACGCTATGTGCACAGCCATGGCGCCAGTTGGAACGGCATTCCGCTGAAGGTCGGGGAACTCACCATGGGCGACCACCTGCGCAAGGCGGGGATGGATTGTTTTCTTGTCGGCAAGACCCACATGCGCGCCGATGCCGACGGGATGGCACGTCTGGGGCTTGCGCCTGACAGCCTGATCGGCGCCCGCGTCGCAGAGTGCGGATTTGACGTCTTCGAACGCGATGATGGCATGTTGCCAGAAGGACCAGACGGATACTACGACCCGGACGGAGCCAAGGAATACAACAAATGGCTGAGTGCCAAGGGCTATGAAAGCGACAACCCTTGGCATGATTTTGCAAACTCTGGCCTGGATGAGGACGGAAATGTCCTCTCGGGCTGGTTTCTCAAAAATGCGACCACCGCCGCCAATATTGCCGAGCCCGACAGCGAAACGCCCTATCTCACGGGGCGGGCAATGGAGTTTATCGAAAGCCAGAAGGGGCCATGGTGCTGCCATCTGAGTTACATCAAACCGCATTGGCCTTACATCGTGCCGGAGCCCTATGCTTCGATGTTCGGCCCCGAGCATGTGCTACCGCCGGTCCGTTCAAACCGCGAGCGGGCAGCGCCTAACCCTGTCTTCAAGGCCTTCATGGAGAATCAGATCGGCGAAACCTTTTCGCGGCAAGAGGTGCGCGAGGCCGTGATCCCGGCCTATATGGGCCTCATCAAGCAGGCTGACGATCAGATGGGTCGCCTGTTTGACTGGCTTGAGCAGACCGGCCGGATGGAGGACACGATGATCGTGCTGACCTCTGACCACGGCGATTTCCTTGGCGACCACTGGATGGGGGAGAAGACCTTTTTCCACGACGCTTCAACAGTTGTTCCACTGATTATCTATGATCCATCCGAAGAGGCCGACGCAACGCGTGGCAGTGTCTGCGACGCGCTGGTGGAATGTATTGATTTCGCGCCAACCTTTGTCGAGGCGGCGGGCGCGGAACCAGACCTGCACATCCTTGAAGGAGAGAGCCTGATCCCGATCCTTCACGGTCAATCGGACGAGACCCTGCGCGATTCTGTGATCTGCGAATATGATTACTCAGCCTCGCCCGTGGCTGACAAACTTGGCGCGGACGTGCGGGACGCCACCATGTTCATGGTGGCGAACAAGGAATGGAAGCTGATGCATTTTGAGGGCGGGCACCGGCCCATGCTCTTTGACCTTGCGAATGACCCGGACGAGCTGAACGATCTGGGTGAAAGCGACGAGCATTCCGATGTGATCGCCGAGATGTATGACGAGCTCTTTACCTGGGCCCGACGCCCCTCTCAACGCACGACGCGCAGCGCGGCGCAACTGGTTGAAATGCGTACGAAAAGCCGCGGGCGCGGTATCGTGCTCGGGGTGTATGACGAAAACGACGTGCCTCTTGATCTCACCGTGCGATATCGCGGACGAAAAGCGCCTGATATGAAGAACGGCCCCAAATCCTGACCTGACTGACCAGCCGCAACGTAAGCTGCTGATGGCATCCATCTGCGATCCCAGCATTGCCGGTTCTGGATCACAGAGTCGCCCCCGCGCGCAGCGCTGGATTTCTGACCACCACTCGTTAGGGTTGGAACCAACAAAGGGAGAAATCGATGAACATCATCTGGCTTGGACATGGCAGTTTTCGTATCGAAACAGGCGATCTGGTTCTGCTGATCGACCCCTGGCTGACGGGCAACCCGATGCTGAACGAAGACCAGCACGAAGCAGCCGTCAGCGGTGCCACGCATGTCATCCTGACCCATGTGCATTTTGACCATGTTGCCGACGTTCTGTCGTTGTGTCGGAAACTGGACGTCCCTGCTGTTGGCCAATATGACATCATGGGATTCTGGGGCGAAACCGAGGAAATCAAGACGGTCGGGTTCAACAAGGGCGGCACGATCGATCTGGGTGGCGCGACATTTTCGATGGTCACAGCGCAACATTCCTCGACCTTTTCAACCGAGGACGGCCTGCGCACCGGTGGGTCCGAAGTCGGTTACATGCTGAGCGCCGAAGGCCATACGATTTACATAAGCGGTGACACCGACATCATGGCCGACATGGACTGGTTCGCAGATTATTATAAACCCGATATCGGCATCCTGTCGGCGGGCGGGCATTTCACGATGGACATGGCCAAGGTCGCCTATGCGGCCAAACGCTATTTTAACTTCAAGACCCTGATCCCCTGCCACTACCGTACCTTTCCGATCCTCGAACAATCCGCCGATGCGCTCGTCAGCGCCCTGCCCGATGTGGATGTGATCGAACCGCAAGTGCTGCACCCCATCCAGATTTGAGGCGCTAATGTTCCGTCGTTCCCGTGCGAACCTCAGCGCGGTGAATAATCATCACGAAATGTGATTTATCACAACTCAAACATTCATTTTCATTATGTCGCGCGCGGTCTCATATTCACGGTATCAAATCACACCGTCAGGATAGGAGATCACCATGACACACACTGTAGATTGCCTGCACGCATCAACCGCCCGCCCCTCCCAGCATGGGTTTCGCGGCCATCGGGCGTGGATTGTCCTGCTGCTGGTCGCCGCAGTCATCGGGTTCGTCGCGCTTGAACGCGCCGGCACCGGTGAGTTTCTTGCCGGCCTGAACCTGGAGACCGGGTCCATCCCCGGAGAGGATTGGCACGGCAACGTCCGTCGATCGGCGCCTGCCCGCTAACTTTCGCCGCGCCGGTCGGCAAAGAACTGGCGCAACAAATCGGCGGACTCGGCTTCGGCGAGTCCGTCGTACACTTCGGGCGCATGATGCGTCTGGGCATGATCAAAAACCCGCGCCCCATGGGCAACACCGCCAGACTTTGGATCAGATGCGCCATAGTACAGCCGCCCGATCCGGGCAAAGGCGATTGCGGCGGCACACATCGGGCATGGCTCTAACGTGACGTAAAGGTCATGCCCGTTCAGACGTTCGCTCCCCGCAGCAGCGCATGCCGCACGGATCGCCAGAATCTCGGCATGGGCGGTCGGATCGTTCAACTCTCGCGTCCGGTTGCCTTCGGCTGCCACAATCCGGCCATCCGGCGCGACGATCACCGCGCCAACCGGCACTTCGCCACGTGCACCTGCTGCACGCGCCTGTTCAAGTGCCTGATTCATCTGGGATTTAAAGACCATAGGGCAAACTGCCCCGCATTCCCCGCTTTCGCAAGGCCGTGGAATGGGTTAAGCGCGGCACATGAGCGATAAACCCACCCCACCCGGCGACCGGATCGCCAAGGTCCTTGCCCGCGCGGGTATCGCCAGTCGGCGCGAATCCGAACGCATGATCGAGGCCGGTCGCGTCACCGTGAACGGACGCAAGATCGACAGCCCGGCGCTGAACGTGACAGACAAGGACCGGATCACCGTCGACGGCAAACCGCTGGCCGAGCCGGAACCGGTTCGGATGTGGCTCTATCACAAGCCGCTGGGGCTGGTGACCACAACCAGCGATGAAAAGGGTCGCAAGACCATTTTCGACGAGCTTCCCGCCGAGATGCCCCGTGTTATGAGCATCGGGCGACTCGATCTGAACTCCGAGGGCCTGCTGCTCCTGACCAATGATGGTGCAATCAAGCGCAAGCTGGAATTGCCCAGCACAGGCTGGCTGCGCAAGTATCGCGTGCGGATCAATGGTCGCCCGAAAGACGAGGATTTCGCGCCATTGCGCAAGGGACTCGTGATCGAAGGCGAGCGTTTTCAGCCAATGCAGGTGTCGCTGGACCGGCAACAGGGTGCAAATGCCTGGCTGACTATCGCCTTGCGCGAAGGGCGCAATCGCGAAATTCGGCGAGCAATCGAAGATGTCGGCCTGACGGTAAACCGCCTGATCCGGGTGTCTTATGGCCCGTTTCAGCTTGGCACCCTGAAACCCGGCGAGGTTCAGGAGTTGAAACGGCGCGTGTTGCGCGAGCAATTGGGGTTAGAGCCCGAGCCTCCTGTCGGCACTGCACGCCCAACCCGCAAACGCACGAAAAAACCGCCCTCACGCAATAGCTGATCTAATCCGTGCATAGTTCCCCCTAGCAAGCGGGTGACGCATGACCTACCTTTCAAGACAGAAAACGGTCGGGGAATTGACGTGTCGCACGCTGGTTTACAGAAAATGGCTTATACGGTCTTGATCATACTGATGTTCGGTGTGTGTACCGGTTGGCTTGGGGGGCTGTAGCCATGGCAAAGCGCTTTGGTGGCAAATACAGCCCGGACGGCGAAACCAACGACAGCAAGATCGAACCGCGCGGAACCTTTGAAGGTGCGCGGGTGGACCCCGCTGGTGCACGGACGAACGTGTTGTTCATTCCGGCAATCCCACTGGTGTTCATGTCGCTGGGCGATGGCGCCCTTGGACTGACGCTTGCACTGGTGGCGGCTGCGGTTCTGACTCTGGCGGCTTGGCTTGTGCGCGAAGGATTGCGCGCCGAGGCCGCTTATAATTCTCGCAAGGTGTCGCGGCGCCCGGCCTTTCCCCGCAAGATGGCCGCTAGTCTGCTGACCGGCTTGGGGATTGCCATCGCCGCATACAAATCCGAACCGGGATTGGTTGCCCCGATCCTCTATGGTGGTGTCGCCACGGTGCTGCACGGGTTCGCCTTTGGTCTGGATCCGCTGCGGGACAAGGGCATGGAAGGCATCGACACCTTCCAACAGGACCGTGTCGCCCGCGTGATCGAAGAAGCCGAAAGCCGGCTGTCCGAGATGAGCGATGCCGTCAAACGCGCTGGCGACCGCAAGATTGAAAGCCGCGTGGATCAGTTTCAGGTCACGGCGCGCGACCTGTTTCGCACGGTCGAAGAAGACCCCCGCGACCTGACAGCGGCGCGCAAGTATCTGACTGTCTATTTGCAGGGCGCACGTGATGCGACCATCAAATATGCCGATATCTATGCGCGCAGCCGGGATCCACAGGCACGTGAGGACTATCTCGCCCTGCTGGACGATCTCGAACAAAATTTCGCTGCGCGGACGCGCAAGATGCTGCTAGATGATCGCAGCGATCTGACTGTTGAAATCGAAGTGCTGCGCGAACGGTTGCAGCGCGAAGGCGTCCGTACAGACGCCCCGTGACATAACAAGGAGCCCATCCATGTCTGACACAATCCGCAAGAAGGCGCAGGAAACCCTGACCGAGGTCGAAGAGATCACTGCCGTGGTACTCGCCGACCCTGCGTCCGAGATCGTACCGCTTGAACAGGCGGACGAACCGGCCAGCGCGGAAATCGTCAAACGGATGGACGAGATCGACATGGAAGATACCAATTCCATCGTCGCATTCGGCTCGGGTGCTCAGGCCGAGTTGCAGGAAATCAGTCAGGCGATGCTTGCAGATGTGCGCAATAAGGATGTCGGCCCCGCCGGTGATTCCCTGCGCAACATCGTCACCACGATTCGCGGATTTTCGGTCAGCGAACTGGATGTGCGCCGCGAACGCAGCTGGTGGGAAAAGCTGTTGGGCCGGGCTGCGCCCTTTGCCAAGTTTACCGCCAAATTCGAAGAAGTTCAGGATCAGATCGACCGCGTCACCGACGAATTGCTTGGCCACGAGCACACGTTGCTCAAGGACATCAAGTCACTGGATCTCTTGTATGAGAAGACGCTGAATTTTTACGACGAACTGGCGCTTTACATCGCGGCGGGCGAGGAAAAACTGGCACGGCTGGACGCCACTGACATTCCGGAAAAAGAAGCCGCCGTCGCCGCCGCCCCAGAGGCACAACAAGTCATGGCCGCACAGGAATTGCGTGATCTGCGCGCCGCGCGCGATGATCTGGAGCGGCGGGTTCATGATCTGAAACTGACCCGTCAGGTCACCATGCAGTCGCTGCCCTCGATCCGTCTGGTTCAGGAAAACGACAAGAGCCTCGTCACCAAGATCAACTCGACACTGGTCAACACCGTCCCGCTCTGGGAAACCCAGCTGGCGCAGGCCGTCACCATCCAACGCAGTGCCGAGGCCGCCCATGCTGTGCGCGATGCCAACGACCTGACCAACGAATTGCTCACCGCCAACGCCGCCAACCTGCGCGACAGCAACAAGATGATCCGTCAGGAAATGGAACGCGGTGTCTTTGATATCGAGGCCGTCAAGCAGGCCAATGCCGACCTGATCGGCACCATCAACGAAAGCCTCGCGATTGCTGACGAAGGCAAGGCCCGCCGCGCGGCCGCCGAGGACGAGTTGAAAAAGATGGAGACCGAGCTGCGCGATACGCTTGCATCGGCCAAGGCACGCCGCGACGGAGTTGGTGACAATTCCGGCACGGCGGTTCCGGGCTAAGGCGGCAAAATGCGATCAAGGTGGCATAGGCGGTGGCCGTCATTGGTCGTTGGCGCCACCTTGCTCTTTGCCGGGTGTGACGAGATGGGCCTTAAATCCTCGCCCACCCCGCAGGTCCGCCCGGCCAGCCTGCGTGTCACGCCGCCTGCCCCGGTGGCACCCTCTGCCCAGAGCGTCGATCTTGCCCGCTATTACAACAAGGTCCAGAGCGACCTTCTGACCCGTGGATTGCTGCGCACAGATGGCGGTGGCCCCGACACGCCCTATTCCGCCGACGATCTTGCGCGCAACTTTGAAAACATCGTCTTCTTTGACGAATACTCTCGTGGTGCCGGACTAAGCCGCACGCGCGGTGGTCAAAGCGGCCGCCTGAGCCGTTGGAGCGGCCCGGTCCGAGTCGGGACCGAGTTTGGTGCAGCGGTACCGCAGGAACAGCGCGTTCGAGACAAGGCCCAAATCGACCGTTACGCCGAAAGGCTGGGCCGTATCACCGGCCACTCGATCACGCCGGTCAGGAATGGGGCGAATTTCCACGTCTTTATCGTGAGCGAAGATGACCGCGATTTCCTGCGAGGACGCCTTCAACAGATTGTGCCAGGGATCGGCGCAGCGGAACTGGATCTGTTCACCAACCTGCCGCGCTCCTACTATTGTCTCGTGGTCGCAGTGTCCGGGTCGAGCAACCCCAACGACTATACCCGCGCCATCGCCCTGATCCGGGCCGAACATCCTGATCTTGTCCGGTTGTCCTGCGTACATGAAGAGCTCGCACAAGGCCTTGGGCTATCCAACGACAGCCCTTCTGCCCGTCCGTCAATCTTTAATGATGATGACGAATTTGCGCTGTTGACGAGCCATGACGAACTGTTGCTGAAAATGCTGTATGACCCGCGCCTGAAACAGGGCATGACCGCGGACGAGGCGCGCCCTGTCGTAAGCCTTGTTGCCCGCGAGTTGATGGGCCAAGAGCTATAGAACCCGATTTGAAAGGAACCTGACAATGGGCATCTTCGATTTCCTGAGCGGTGAATTCATCGACGTGATCCATTGGGTCGATGATACGCGCGACACGATGGTCTGGCGCTTCGAGCGCGAAGGCCACGCTATCAAATATGGCGCCAAGCTGACGGTACGCGAAGGACAGGCAGCAGTGTTCGTGCACGAAGGCCAGCTGGCCGACGTGTTCACGCCCGGCCTTTATATGCTTGAAACCAACAACATGCCGATCCTGACCACGCTGAACCATTGGGATCACGGTTTCAAAAGCCCGTTTGTGTCCGAGATCTATTTCGTCAACACAACGCGGTTCACCGACTTGAAATGGGGCACCAAGAACCCGATCATCTGCCGTGATCCTGAATTTGGCCCGGTGCGCATTCGCGCCTTTGGTACCTATTCCGTTCGCGTCACTGATCCCGCGCGGTTCATGACCGAAATCGTCGGCACCGACGGTGAATTTACTATGGACGAGATCAGCTTTCAGGTCCGCAACATCATCGTTCAAGAGTTTTCGCGAGTCATCGCAAGCTCTGGCATTCCGGTGCTGGACATGGCCGCCAACACCGCCGATCTGGGCAAGCTGATCGCAGCGGCGATTTCACCGACGCTTGAAGAATATGGGATGTCGATCCCGGAACTCTACATCGAGAACATCTCGCTTCCTCCAGCGGTCGAAGCAGCGCTCGACAAACGCACGTCGATGGGACTTGCCGGAGATCTCGGCAAATTCACGCAATACTCTGCCGCCGAAGCGATGACCGCAGCGGCCAACAACCCGGCGGGCGGTGGCATGGCCGCCGGTCTTGGCGCAGGGATGGGCATGGCGATGGCCGGCCAGATGGCCAATCAGGGACCTTGGGGAGCCGTTCCCCAAGCGCAGCAACCCGCCGCGGCCCCGCCCCCGCCTCCACCCGCAGAACATGTCTGGCATATCGCCGAGGTAGGTGAGACCAAGGGTCCGTTTTCCAAGGCGGCGATGGGCCGTATGGCAACCGACGGCTCGCTGGGTCGCGAAACCTATGTCTGGACCGCTGGTCAGGATGGCTGGAAACGGGCCGAGGATGTGCAGGAACTGGCGCAACTCTTCACGATCCTGCCGCCTCCTCCGCCCTCCGCCTGACGACGCAATTCGGGAGCCCGCGCGCCGATGACGGAAGTCACCTCAACAGATCATCCTGAGGACCATCGCTTTCCCTGCGATCGATGCGGGGCAGATTACCGCTTTGATCCCAAAGAGAACATGCTTGTCTGCGATCATTGCGGAAACAGCCAACAGATCAGCGGCGGCCCGTGGGCAAATGCTAAACTGAGCGAACTCGATTTTGACGCTGCGGTTGCCGAGAATCTGCCTCTGACCGAGATCGAGGAAACGCGGGTTCTCAAATGTCCCAACTGCGCGGCGCAGGTGGAATTTGATCCCAATACCCATGCCGCCGAATGCCCGTTCTGCGCCACGCCCGTGGTCACGGATACCGGCACCAACCGGCACATCAAACCACGCGGCGTCCTGCCATTCGTGCTGGACGAACGCAGCGCACATGGCGCCATGACCGATTGGCTGGGACGGCTGTGGTTCGCGCCGGGCGGGCTCAAGGATTATGCCCGCAAAGGGCGCAAGATGCAGGGCATCTATGTTCCCTACTGGACTTTTGACGCCAATACCCGGTCGAGATATCAGGGCGAGCGCGGGACTGTCTATTACATCACCAAAACCGTCGTTCGCGATGGCAAACGCATGCAGCAGCGCGTCGCCAAGGTCCGCTGGACCCGTGCGTCAGGTCGGGTGGCGCGGTTCTTTGATGATGTGTTGATCCTTGCCTCTACAAGCTTGCCCAAACGCTTTACCGATGCGCTGCAGCCTTGGGACCTTGCGGCCCTCGCCCCCTATCAACCACAATACCTCGCCGGGTTCCGCGCCGAGGCCTATTCGGTTCCACTTCAGGATGGGTATGACGAGGCCCGCGAGCACATGGCGCGGGTGATCAATCGAGACGTGCGGTTTGACATCGGCGGTGATCAGCAGCGTGTCCACAACATTGCGACGGATGTCAGCGACGTGACCTTCAAACACATCCTCTTGCCCGTGTGGCTGGCCGCCTACAAATATCGGGGGCAGACCTATCGTTTCGTGGTCAACGGTCAGACCGGCCGAGTTCAGGGGGAGCGACCCTGGTCCGCGATCAAGATCACCTTCGCGGTTCTTCTCGGATTGCTGGTAGCCGCGGGCGTTGGTTATCTCGCGGCCACCAATCAGTAGATCGGCGTCAACCTTTCGCGATCTGTATCTTCTTCGCGGTCTCCGATTTCTCGGGTGCCAGCTTTGGCACTGTCAACTGCAGCACGCCGTCCTTCATCGCAGCACTCGCATTGGCCCCGTCCGCATCAGAAGGCAGGCGGAAGGATCGACGGAACGCGCCATATTGGCGTTCGCTGAAATACCAAGTGTCGCCTTTTTTCTCCGTCGCGGTCTTCTTTTCGCCCCGAATAGTCACGACCCCATCCTCGACCGAAATATCGATATCCTGTTCTGACACCCCGGGCAGTTCCATCGAGATGTCATAAGTGTCCTCGCCACCCGAGGCCTCGCTTGCCGGGCTTAGCCAGTCGGCAATCCGAGCCCCCATTGCGCGCAGCGGGTCATAAAGTGAAGGCCAGAGGCCACCGTGTTCAGTCTTTTCAACCATGGCAAATTCCCTCCTTTCATGGTGCGATGAATCATATGCCTTTCGCGGAATATGGAAATTGATCTTGCTCAAATCCAGTAGCAAAAACCGCCCCTTGCAGATTGTATGCGTCAACGCCATCCTGCGCGGCGAAATACCCGGGGACACCAAATGACTCCTTCTGATCTGGATGCACTCTTTGCCGCGCGGCATTCCTGCCGGGCGTTCCGCCCCGATCCCGTGCCCCGCACGGTCATCCAAGAGATCATCTCGACCGCACGACGCGCGCCATCCTGGTGCAATGCACAACCCTGGCAACTGACCGTGACCAGCGGCGGCGAAACCGACCGCTTTCGCGCGGCCCTGCACCAAGAAGCAGCCAGTGGCACGCCGGAACCTGATCTGGCCTGGCCCACGCGCTATGCCGGTGTGTATCAGGAGCGCCGCCGCACTTGCGGGTGGCAGCTCTATGAGGCCGTTGGAGTTGAAAAGGGTGACCGGGTCGGCTCCGCGCGGCAGATGATGGAGAACTTTAGCCTGTTTGGTGCGCCACATTGCGCCATCGTCTCAAGCCCTGCCGACCTTGGCCCCTATGGCGCGATGGATTGCGGTGGCTTTGTCACCGCGTTCACCATCGCGGCGCAATCCCATGGGATCGCGAGTATCGCGCAGGCGGCGGTGGCGTCTTACGGGCCATTCCTGCACGCGTATTTCGACATTCCAGAGGACCGCCTGATCCTCTGTGGCATTTCATTTGGCTATGCCGATACCGACCACCCCGCCAACGGATTTCGCACGGAACGTGCGCCGATTTCCGATATCGTTGACTGGCGGGGAACGACCTGATGCGCGCCCTTGTTCAACGGGTCAGCACGGCCAGCGTGACCGTAGATGGTCAGACCATCGGCGAGATTGGCCCCGGCCTATTAATCCTCGTTTGCGCCATGCAGGACGACAGCGACGATGCCGCGCGTAAACTCGCCACAAAGATTCCCAAGCTGCGCATTTTTCGCGATGATGCAGGTAAGATGAACCAGTCCCTGCTCGACACCGGCGGCGCAGCCCTTGTCGTCAGTCAATTCACGCTGGCGGCTGACACCTCGCGCGGCAATCGCCCGGGATTTTCTGCTGCCGCACCGCCGGATGAGGGCAAGCGGTTGTACGAACTGTTCGCCGCGGAACTGGCCACGCAAGGAATCACCGTCGAAACCGGCGAGTTTGGTGCCGATATGGCAGTCGCACTCGTCAATGACGGCCCCGTTACCATCTGGATGGAGAGTTAAATGGATACCAGAGCGATCAAGATCTGGCGTGCAGGTGTAGATGCGGTCGGCGGGTACGAAGCCACGCGCACGGCACTCGCGACCAGCGATGGCCCGGCACCGGATCAGATCATCGCCGTAGGCAAGGCGGCGGGAGACATGGCGCGGGCCGCGTTGGACCATTTTGGACCGCTGCCCGCATTGGTCGTGACCAAGGATGGCCATGCACAGGGCCTGCCGGACGAGGTACATGTCATCGAATCCTCGCATCCCGTGCCCGATGCCCGCAGCCTGAGTGCAGGCCGCGCCTTGCGCACCTGTGTGCAGGGCATGGCCCCCGGAACGCACCTCTTGCTGCTGGTCTCCGGGGGGGCATCGTCACTGGCCGAGGATCCCGTCGAAGGCAAAACCCTGAGCGACCTTCAGGCTCTCAACTCCAGACTTCTGTCCGATGGGCTGGACATCACCGCCATGAATATCGAGCGGCGCAAGATTTCGCGCATCAAGGGCGGTGGTCTCTTGGGCACGTTCACCGGGCAGTCGGCGCAGGTGCTGGCGATATCCGATGTCCCGGGCGATGATTTGTCGGTGATCGGGTCCGGCATCGGCGCGCCGCCAAACCCATGTTCCTTTGACTGCGAAACCCGGATCATCGCCAGCAATACGCTTGCCCGCAACGCGGCGGCCGACGCCGCCAAGATTCTTGGATTGACGGTATTGGAAAACGTGGAATCGCTACATGACGATCTGCCAACACTGGCGCGTCGTATCGGCAGGCGCTTGCAGGACATGCCACCCGGCGTCGTGGTTCTGGGTGGCGAACCCACAGTGGTCCTGCCGCCCAATCCCGGTCGCGGCGGTCGCAATCAGGCGCTGGCGCTGGAGCTCGCACGGGAAATCGAAGGCATCGAAGGGATCACTGTCATCGTCGGTGGCACCGATGGCAGCGATGGGCCAACCGATGCGGCCGGCGGTGTCGTCGATGGCACCACATGGGGCGCAGGTGCGGCCGAAGTGCTGAAAGCGGCCGACAGTGGCAGCTTTCTTGAGCAGCAAGGCGCGCTTTTTACCACAGGCCCAACAGGCACCAACGTGATGGACCTGCTGATCGCGGTACGGGATTGACACCCGCACCGCATCGGAAAACAGTCGCGCCATGACCCACGCCCCAAACGCGCTGCGCGAGATTGAGGAACTGCCCGATGTGGGCATCACTCTGTCCGATGGCTGCCGCCTGTCTGCGCGCGTCTGGCGGCCTATTGACGCGGTAACCAACCCCGTGCCCGCGATCCTCGAATACCTGCCCTATCGCAAACGTGACGGCACCTGTGCGCGGGATGCGTTAACCCATCCGTGGTTCGCCCGGCGTGGCTATGCCTGCATCCGTGTGGACATTCGCGGCAATGGCGACAGCGAAGGACTGATGTCCGACGAATACACGCCGCAGGAACTCGCCGATGCGGTCGAGGTCATCAACTGGCTTGCCGCACAAGACTGGTGTTCCGGCAGCGTCGGAATGATGGGGATCAGCTGGGGTGGATTCAATTCCCTTCAAGTCGCAGCACTTCAGCCCGACCCGCTGAAGGCGATCATCACCCTGTGCTCGACTGTCGATCGCTTTGCGGATGACATCCACTACAAGGGTGGATGCCTCTTGAATGAAAATCTCGGTTGGGGCGCCACGATGTGGTCCTATTCCAGCCGTGCACCCGATCCGGCATTGCGTGAAAACTGGCGCGAGATCTGGCTTGATCGACTTAAGAACGAGCCATTTCTGCCCTCGGTCTGGTTGCGCCATCAACGCCGTGATGACTATTGGCGGCAGGGGTCCGTGTGCGAGGGTTTTAGCGCAATAAAGGCGCGGGTTCTGGCCGTGGGCGGATGGGGAGATGCCTACAAGAACGCGGTTCCACAACTTGTGGAAAACGTCCCCGGTGCTAAGGGTATTGTTGGGCCTTGGGTCCACAAATACCCTCATTTCGCCGTTCCGGAACCACGTATCGGCTTCCTGCAAGAAGCGCTTCGGTGGTGGGATCGCTGGCTCAAGCAGAAAGCGACCAACGTCGAAAACGACCCCGACTACCGTGCCTGGCTGATGGATGGCGTGCGCCCCGCGACCTGGTACACCGAGCGTCCCGGTCGCTGGATCGCCGAGCGCGGAGCGGCGACATCCCACCTTCCCCGACGCACGCTGCACCTATCCGACACAGGGCTGAGTGATCACGGAGGCGGTCTTAGTGCCACGATCAGGTCCCCCCATCATTGCGGCATGGCGGCGGGCGAATATTGCGCCATCTGGCTGGGTCCGGAACTGCCCGGAGACCAGCGCGCGGATGATGCCCTGTCGGCCTGTTCTGACACTGGCCCGCTCGCTGAGGATATGGATATCGTGGGCGCGCCGTCGTTGCGCCTGACGTTGACTGCGGACAAACCACAGGCGCAAATCGCCGTCCGTTTGAACCATATCCACCCGGACGGAGCCAGCACACGGATCACCTATGGCGTTCTGAACCTCTGTCATCGCGACGGATCGGACAGTCCGACACCGCTGGCACCGGGTGCACCTGTCGAAATCGATCTGACGCTGGATCACATCGCCTATCGCGTGCCACGGGGTCACCGGTTGCGGGTCGCGATTTCCACCGCATACTGGCCGCTGCTCTGGCCCAGCCCCGAAACAACCGCGCTGACACTGACGCGTGGGGCGCTCGATCTGCCTCTGCGCGAAACGGCAGACGCCGATGAATGGCAGTTTCCGCCACCCGACGCCGATGCGCCATGGCAGACCGAGGAGCTGCGCCCCGAGGCCCATTTGCGCAGGCAGGAAACCGATCTGACGACGGGAGAAGTGCATTTGGTGATCGAGGACGATTTTGGCAAGTTCCGCGATGCCAACCACGGCCTGATCTCCGGATCAATCGCGCGCGAACGCTGGTCGATCCACCCTGACGATCCGTTGTCAGCGCGTGGGACTTGCCACTGGACGGATGAACTCGAACGTGGCGACATCCGCTTGCGCACCGAGACCACCTGTGAAATGTCGTCGGATGCCTCTCACTTTCACCTCAGGGCCCGACTTGAGGCCTATGAGAACGACAAGCTGATACTGGACCGGGACGTTTGCGACAGTATTCCGCGCGATCTGCTGTGATCCTGCCGCCCGATCAAATGACATCGCCCCTTGCGAGCAGGTCCGAAATGCGCAAACCTTGACTCATCAATCAATAAAGCCGCGCAGCAAGCGTGGCACCAAACGGGAGCTCCTGATGAACAACCAACTCGATTACATGGCCAGCCGCGTGACGGCTGGGAAAATGACCCGTCGCGAATTCATGGGCAAGGCCGCCGCGCTCGGCGTAAGCGCAGTGGTCGCGACCTCGATTTACACCGGCGCAGCCAGAGCAGCCGATCCAGTAAAGGGCGGCACGATCAAGCTGGGCTCTTCTGGCGGTGAAAGCACGAACACGCAGGATCCGGCGCTGACCGCATCCGAAGTTCCCCTGTCCAACATCCGCCATTGGGGTGAAACGCTGGTCGATGTAAGCCCGGATGGCTCTCTCGATTTCCGCATGGCAGAAAGTGTCGAGGCTTCGGCCGATGCAAAGACCTGGACCTTCAAAATCCGTCCCGGCGTAGAATTCAGCAATGGCAAGACCATGACCGCCGAGGATGTGCTGAAAACGATGCAGCGCCATTCCAACGAAGATAGCCAATCCGGCGCGTTGGGTATCGTCAAAGGCATCGAAGGTATGAGCGTAGACGGCGACAATTTTGTCGTGGAGCTTGGCACTGCTAACGCGGATTTGCCCTATTTGATGGCCGACTACCACCTGATGATCCAGCCCGATGGTGGCATGGAAGACCCGGCGGCAGGCATTGGCACCGGCCCCTACACCATCGAATTTGACGAGCCTGGCGTCCGCCACGGCTTCAAACGCAACCCGAATTACTGGGACGCCGACAATCGCGGCTTTGCCGAATTCAGCGAAGTGCTGGTACTGAACGATGCCACTGCACGTGCGGCCGCCCTGCAATCAGGACAGGTTCATGCGATCAACCGGGTCGATCCCAAGGTTGCTGCACTACTCGACCGCGCGCCAAATCTCTCGGTTGAGAGCGCCTCTGGTCGTGGCCACTATGTCTTTATCATGCATGTCGACACTGCACCGTTTGATGCCGCCGAACTGCGGCTGGCACTGAAATACGCCATCAACCGTGAGGAAATGGTCGACAAAATCCTGCGTGGCTATGGCAGCATCGGCAACGACTTTCCGATCAACGCCTCTTATCCGCTGTTTGACGAAAGCATTGAACAGCGCGAATTCAATCTTGAAAAAGCCGCCGAACATTACAAGGCCTCGGGCCATGATGGCAGCCCGATCATCCTGCGCACAGCCGATGGGGCCTTTCCCGGCGCAGTCGATGCCGCGTCGCTGTTTCAGCAATCGGCACAAGCTGCCGGCATTCCCCTGGAGATCAAGCGCGAGCCAAATGATGGCTACTGGTCGGAAGTCTGGAACAAGCAACCGTTCTGTGCCTCCTACTGGGGTGGCCGACCGGTGCAGGACCAGATGTATTCCACGGCCTATCTGTCGACCGCAGACTGGAACGACACGCGCTGGAAACGCGATGATTTCGACGCGATGTTGCTGTCGGCCCGTGGCGAACTGGACGAAGCCAAACGCAAGGAAACCTATTCCAAGATGGGTGTAATGCTGCGCGACGAAGGCGGGGTAATCCTGCCGATGTTCAACGACTTTGTCAGCGGTGTATCGAATTCTGTCGGTGGCTGGGTTACCGATCCAAATGGCGAGATGATGAACAACAAGTTCAACATCAAGTGCTGGGTCGAAGCCTGATCAGATGCACCCTGTCCTGAAACTTGTGGCCCAGCGATTGACGCTGGGCCTGATCCTCCTCTTTTTTGCCTCGATCCTGATTTTTGCCGGCACAACAATCCTGCCTGGTGACGTGGCACAATCCATTCTGGGCCAAGCTGCGACGCCCGAAGCGCTGGCCAACCTGCGCGCCGAGCTGGGGATGAACGATCCCGCGCTCACCCGCTATTTCGACTGGCTGGGCGGCGTGATGCACGGCGATCTGGGCACCGCCCTGACCAATGGCCGCGACATCGCTGAAAGCCTTGGCGTACGTTTCAAGAACACCATTTTCCTTGCCTTCTGGGCCGCTGTTATAGCGGTGCCGCTGGCCATCTTTCTCGGCCTTCTCTCGGTCCGCTATCGGGACCGTTGGCCGGACAAGCTGATCTCGGCCGTAAGCCTCACTTCGATTTCTATCCCCGAATTTCTGATCGGCTATGTGCTGATGTACTTCATCTCGGTCAAATTGGGTTGGTTCCCTTCAGTCGCGATGATCAACGACACCATGTCTTTGGGTCAGAAACTGAATGCGATCGCCCTGCCCGTCATGGTGCTGACGCTGGTGGTTCTGGCGCATATGATGCGCATGACCCGCGCCGCAATCCTTAACGTCATGCAGTCGGCCTATATCGAGACTGCCGAACTCAAGGGGCTGTCCGGCCTTGACGTCATCCGCAAACACGCCTTTCCCAACGCAATCGCGCCAATTGTGAACGTAGTGATGCTCAACCTCGCCTATCTTGTGGTCGGGGTTGTCGTGATCGAGGTGGTGTTCGTCTATCCCGGCATGGGCCAATACTTGGTCGATCACGTGTCCAAGCGTGACGTTCCTGTTGTGCAGGCTTGCGGGTTGATTTTTGCGGCCGTCTATATCGCGCTCAACATGTTCGCCGATATCGTCTCAATCCTGTCCAATCCGCGTTTGAGGCATCCGAAATGAAGAATATTCCCATCTCGGCCCTCATCGGCCTGTTCTTCACCGGCCTCTATTTCCTGATGGCTATTTTTGCACCGCTTCTGGCTCCTTACGGCATGGCCGAGGTCGTCGGGGACGTGTGGGAGCCATCGTCAAGCCAGTTCCTGCTTGGCACAGACAGCATCGGACGCGATCTGCTCAGCCGGATGATCTATGGCGGGCGTACCACGATCTTTATCGCGACGATGGCGACCGCGCTCAGCTTTATCACCGGATCAATCCTCGGCTTTCTGGCTGCGGTTTCCGGCGGTTGGGTCGATCAGGTCCTTTCGCGCTTTGTCGACCTCATCATGTCGATCCCGACTCTGATCTTTGCGCTTGTGGTTCTGTCGGTCATGCCGGTCACGGTCCCGGTTCTGATCCTGGTCATGGGTCTGCTTGACTCGACCCGTGTCTATCGCCTTGCCCGTGCCGTTGCCGTTGACATCACCGTCATGGACTATGTCGAGGCTGCACGCCTGCGCGGCGAGAAAACCGCGTGGATCATCTTTCGCGAAATCCTTCCCAATGCACTCAGCCCGCTGGTCGCGGAAATGGGTCTACGCTTCATCTTTATGGTGTTGTTCGTATCGACCCTGTCGTTCCTGGGCCTTGGCGTGCAACCGCCAGAGGCGGACTGGGGTGGCATCGTGAAGGAAAACAAGGAAGGCATCGTTTACGGCATTCCCGCCGCACTGATCCCTGCCTTTGCCATCGCAACATTGGCAATCTCGGTCAATCTTGTAGCCGACTGGGTGCTAAACCGCACCACCAGCCTGAAAGGAGGGCGCGGATAATGTCAGACCCACTCGTCAAAGTCCGTGGCCTTAAGATCGGGGCGACCATCTATCCACCGGACGAAAAACCCCATCCAATCGAGATCGTCCACGGCGTCGACTTCGACCTACAAAAGGGCGAGGTTCTCGGCTTGATCGGAGAATCCGGGGCCGGCAAATCCACCATCGGCCTCGCAACCATGGCCTATGGCCGCGGTGGCGTTGAAATCACCGGTGGTGAGGTCTGGGTCAACGGTCGCGATATCCTCGCGAGCGGCATGCGGGATGTGCGACGCCTGCGGGGCGGCGAGGTCACTTATGTCAGCCAGTCCGCCGCTGCGTCGTTCAACCCGGCCAAGCAGATCATGGAACAGGTGACCGAGGCCGCGATCCGCCACAACAAGTTCAACAAGAAAGAGGCCGAGGCCCGTGCCATCGAACTCTTTACCAAACTCGGATTGCCCGATCCCGAGAACATCGGCAACAGGTACCCACACCAGGTTTCAGGCGGGCAGTTGCAGCGCTGTATGACCGCACTGGCATTGTGCCCAGAACCCGATCTTGTGGTGTTTGACGAACCCACGACGGCGCTTGACGTGACCACTCAAATCGACGTGCTGGCCGCGATCAAGGAAGCCATCCGCGATACAGGCGTCGCTGCGCTATACATTACCCACGATCTTGCTGTGGTGGCACAGGTTGCCGACCATATCATGGTGCTGCGTATGGGCGACATGGTGGAATATGGCACCACCGATCAGATCATCAACAAGCCGCAGGAAGAATACACCCAAGCGCTGGTTTCGGTCCGCTCGATCAAGCACATCGAAAAGGAGCCGACACCGGAACCGGTTTTGTCCGTCAGAAACATCACCGCGCGTTATCCCGGCACACAGTTTGATGTGTTGCATGACGTCAGCGTTGATCTGCATCCCGGCCAGACCCTCGCCATTGTCGGCGAAAGCGGCTCGGGCAAATCCACCTTGGCGCGTGTGATCACCGGCCTGCTGCCGCCGCGCGACGGCGTCATCGAATTTGCCGGGCGTACACTCAGCCCCGCATTCGAAGGCCGTACCCGCGAAGACCTGCGCGAATTGCAGATGATCTACCAGATGGCCGACGTCGCGATGAATCCGCGCCAAACCGTCGGCACCATCATCGGTCGTCCGCTCGAGTTCTACTTCGGCCTCAAGGGGCGCGAAAAACAAAAGCGAATTCAGGAACTGCTGGACGAAATCGAATTGGGTGACGGGTTTCAGGATCGTTATCCTGCGGAACTGTCCGGAGGGCAGAAACAGCGGGTCTGCATCGCCCGCGCCCTTGCCGCAAAGCCCAAGATGATCATCTGCGACGAGGTCACATCGGCACTCGACCCGCTGGTGGCAGACGGCATTCTCAAGCTGTTGCTTAACCTGCAAAAAATCGAGGACGTGGCCTATCTCTTCATTACTCACGATCTGGCCACGGTCCGCGCCATCGCGGACTCAATCGCCGTGATGTACCAAGGCAAGGTCCAGCGGTATGGCTCAAAGACTGATGTGCTTAGCCCTCCGTTTGACGATTATACCGACCTGTTGCTGTCCTCGGTCCCGGAGATGAAGCTTGGTTGGCTGGAAGAGGTCATCGCCCATCGCAAGATGGAAAGCGCAGGGAACTGACGCCCCCTGCGCCCGGGCCGCCGCGCCCCTCACAAGATGATCGCATCCCGCTATTGAACGCGATCATCCACGGAACGTTTGACCGCTCTGAGCCCGTGGTTGCCTGATGTCTCGTTCGACCTGTTGCCATCGGGTGAAATTTTTTGGACAAACGTTAAATGGATACCTGATCCAAATAGCTAACAACTCTATTCGGTTTGATATCAGTGAGGAGAAACAGCTATGACCAACGAAATGGACTTGCACGCCTCGGATCGACAGCCCAATATTGGGTCCAGTCGAATGCTGGTGTACTACTATTTAGTCTTGATTTTGTCGGCACCAATCATCTTGCTTGTGGTACACAATTCCGCATGGAAATTCGTCTTCTCAGCAGTGCTCTTTATCGCATTCAGTACACCTCTGGCATACGCCCTGCGCAAAAGGCGGAGTCTCTATAGACTTCGTCAGGGTCAAGTGAATGAACTAAGGACGTCCACCTACTAAACTGCTTTGCTGCCGCAGCGAACGTCTGAAAAGTCCGCATACCTGACATTCCAGACAGCGGCACCTTGGCGAATTTTTTGGAGGGGGGCGTCGGTCGCGAGCCCGGTCGCGCCGTGTGCTCTGCGCATCGTACCAAAACATCCGGCAATGCGTTTGTCTTGGCGCGCCCCCCAGCAACTCGCCCTTTAACCCATTTGGTGAGTTTCCGACCGTATACCCCGGCAACGCCGGCCAGTACGCTGTATCCGCACTTTGCCGGTGCGAGGGTGGTCCACGGGCTGCGCACCCATGTCACCCTTTCGATTCGCTCTGATGGCAAGGATAATAACGGAGCAAAGAGCAGGATTCGGAGAATCGCCGCTGCCGGTCGCGTTAACCGTTGCGCGCACGCTCCTTGGTTGCCACAAATCGGGAAGCGGCGCAAATTCAGGGAAGACGCGAACCACATGCAAAACAAACTTCTTCTCATCATCCTCGACGGCGTACCCCATCGCAATTTTCGTCGCCTCTTTGGCAATCTCGAAGGTTGGGTTCAGTCCGTCGAGGCCCGTGTCTGGACGCATCGCGCGGTGCTGCCGTCGATCTCGGCCAGTTGCTATGCTTCTATCCACACCGGGGTCAGCCCGCAGGTGCATGGCTGCACCGGCAACGGCAACGTGTTCCGCCTGGGCCACCCCGATATCTTCAGTCAGGTGCGGGCGGCCAACGGTGTAACCGGAGCCGTGTCTCATTCATTCTGGTCCGAGTTCTTTAACCGCCATCCGTTCGATTACGTGCGCGATATCGAGTATGACGAGCCGGACAGCGACACCATCAACCACGGACGTTTCCACAGCATGACTGGTTATGGCCATGACAACCAGATGACCCCCTCTGACGTCGATCTGTTCGCCACCCTCACCAATCTGTGCCTGCGATTTGGGCTGAACTATGGGCTTTTGCACACCTGCACGCTCGACAGTATGGGGCATCGCTTCTTTCATGATTGTTCGCAGATGGACCACGCCTGTGCCGTGATGGACGAGATGCTCGCGCCCTTCATACCCAAATGGCGTGCCGCCGGGTACGAAGTCATCGTGACGGCGGATCATGGACAAGATGCGCGCGGCCATCACGGCGGGCACGATCCGCTCCAGCAGGAGTCGGCGCTCTACTATTTCGGACCGGCTGATGGGCCGCCCGAAGGCACGGTCATCGATCAATTGCAAATCGCGCCGACGGTCTTGTCACGCTTGGGAGCGCCGATCCCTGAAACGATGAAGGCAACGCCGTTTCTGACCTGAACCGGATCAGTCGTAGGGCCAGATATCCTGACCAAGAGCTTCTATAGCAAGAGAGATACGTTCGAAACTGTCCTGTGCTCGCGCCACGGTCGTCCGCGCGCGCAGATAGCCATGGACAAGACCTTGTTCGCATATCCAATGTGCCTTGCCCCCAGCCGCGAGGATGCGGTCGCAATACACCTGCCCGTCGTCACAAAGCGGGTCACATTCCGCCGAAAACACAATGGTCGGTGGGAGGTTCGCAAAGTCGCTGTCAGCCAGCGGCGCATAGGTCGGATCACCCTTAGGAACGGTGCCATCTGCCGCCCGCACACCGGCGTTGTTGACCACATAAGCGCGCTGTAGCAGCGGTGCTTCGGCATGGGTGATATACGAGCCCGCATCAACATCCCCGCCAAGCCCAGGATAGATCAACACCTGCCCCAAAATACAACTTAGGCAACCGCGCGCATGGCCAGCCACCGCAGCTGCAAGATTGCCGCCAGCGCTGTCTCCCGCAAGGACGATGGGGGCGGAAAACTCTGTCTCGGCCCAGCACGTCGCCGCATATGCATCGTCAAAGGCGGCAGGGTGCTTGTGTTCCGGGGCGAGACGGTAGTCCACCGACACCACGCGATACCCTGTCTGGGCGCAGATTTCTGCGCAAACATCGTCATGGCTATCAAGGCCGCCAACCACAAAGCCGCCGCCGTGAAAATACATGACAGTCCGGGTCGGACCGCCAGCGCAATAGACGCGCACCGGCACGCCATTCGCTGAGACGTCTTGTGCCTCGATCATCTCTGGTCGCGCCGCACGGAACTCGGCACACATCGCGTCATAAGCCGTGCGCTCTTCTTCAATTGTTCGACCGGTAGCATCATCGGGATAAATTTCGCGTGTGCGCCGGATGAATTCCCAGGTTTGCGCGTCAATCAGCGAGTCGTAGTCCATTGCTGCCTCCGGGAAGATTCTTGAGTTAACTCAACTTGCCCATTCCCAAGGGCGTGTAAAGTCTCCAAGAACCTTCGCGACATCCGCTTCTTCTGCTCCGTTGCGCTCGAGCTGCGCAACCAGGCCGCGCTTCTTGTCGTCAACGACATTTTCAACCCGCGCCGGGTTGCCGGCTGCTTCCAACGCCCCGTTGTAGACGCGTGTGATGGCGTTCTTGCGCAGATCGGGTTTGAACACTTTGCCGACTGCTGTTTTTGGCAATTCATCAAGGATCGTGATGTGCTTGGGGCGCGCAGCCCTTTCGTGCACATGCACCTGACAGTATTCCATCAACTCTTCGGGCGTGACCGAGCCGCCATCGACCAGTTCGACAAAGGCACAGGGCAATTCACCAGAATGCGGGTCCGGTTGACCGATTGCGCCGGCAAACGCCACCGCCGCATGACCCAACAGCGCCTCTTCGATCTCGGCCGGGTCAATGTTGTGGCCACCGCGAATGATCAAATCCTTGGCACGCCCGGTGATCCAGAGATATCCATCGGCATCTATCCGGCCCAGATCGCCGGTTCTGAGATACTTGTCCTGATAATAAAGGTCAGTGTTCTTGGCCACTTCTGTATAGGTCTTGCCGGTATAGACACCGGGGTTGCTGATACAGATTTCACCAATCTCGTCCTCGCCCGCCTCTACCGGCCCATCGGCAGACCCTTTGATGATCTTGACGTCGGTATAGGGAAACGGAATGCCGATCGAGCCGACCTTCTTTTCACCATCAACCGGGTTTCCGGACACCAGACAGGTCGCCTCGGTAAGCCCGTAGCCTTCGATGATCGTCACGCCAGTGGCCTTTTCAAAGCGCCGGAACAGCTCCAGCGGCAGAGGGGCCGATCCAGAGAACGCCTTTTTCACGGTCGAGATATCGGCATCCACGGGCCGCTGCATGCTGGCCGCAATGGCGGTTGGCACTGTCACGATGAATGTGGTCTTGTAGCGTTCGTTGAGCTTCCAGAAATTGTCGAAAACACCTTCGCCACGATACCCTTGCGGCGTTGGAAAGATCACATGGCTGCCACAATAGACCGCTGCCATGAGGATCACGTGACAGGCCATCACGTGAAACAGCGGCAAGGGGCACATGATGTTGTCTTCTTCGTTCAGCAACAGTTCGCCGCCGACCCACCCGTTATAAACCACGCCGCCATAGGTGTGTTGTGCCACCTTGGGCATGCCCGTCGTTCCGCCGGTGTGGAAATAGAACGCCACACGGTCTTCTGCGCTGTCTTCAAAGGCAAGACTGGTGGGCTGCCGGGCCAGTTCCTTGTTGAAATCCTTGTAATCCGCGTGCGCGAGATGTTCCTTGTTCGGCATCTTGGGGCGGATCAAGGGAACAATCCAGGATTTCGGCGGCGTCAGATACCGGTTCAGATCGATCTCAAGCACCGTGTCGACATCGGGTGCATGACGCACAGCCTCGGCAGTCTTTTCCGCAACGTCGGTCTTAGGGAACGGCTTGAGCGTCACGACCACCTTGGCCTTGGTTTCGCGCAGGATCGACGCGATCTGTTCGGGCTCAAGCAAGGGGTTGATCGGATTGACGATCCCGGCAATGGCCCCGCCCAGAATGGTCAGGATCGTTTCGTTGCAATTGGGAAGGATAAAGGCAACGGCGTCCGTTTCGCCGACACCTAGCGAGCGGAAGAGGTTCGCCGCCTGCACCGATTTCTGCAACAACTCGGACCAGGTCAGCGTTTCGACCTTGTCCGTCGGGCCTGACAGAATCTGGTAACTGATCGCATTGTTCCCGGGGTACTTCTTTGCTGTTCCGGAAAGCATCTGGAACAGGGTCTTGGGAACGTCCCGCTCTGCCCACGGCATTTTGCCTTCAATCGCGTTGCGATCAGCCAGATTTGCAATGGACATTATAGTTTCCTCCCCAGGGCGCCCGATTTCAGGCGTTTGATTTGGAAATCAAAATGCGGGGAAACGTGATGCCACGCAAGGGTGCATCATTGGCTGATTGGCCCCAGAACCACGTGACGTCGCGCAACTTTTTAACGGTTGGCGGAAACTTGCGGGCTGGCCGGTCAGGCTGCGGCGCTGCCATCGGTGAACTGCAAACGCGCCAGACGGGCATAGAGACCGCCCTCGGCAACCAGCTGATCATGCGGCCCGGTCGCCACGATCTGTCCCTGATCCAGCACAACGATCCGGTCGGCCTTTTTCACCGTCGCCAACCTGTGCGCCACGATCAAGGTGGTGCGCCCCGCGCTCAGCTCATCGACCGCTTGCTGGACCAACCGCTCGCTCTCGGCATCCAGCGCGCTGGTCGCTTCGTCCAGCAACAGCACCGGAGCGTCGCGCAGTATGGCACGGGCAATGGCGATCCGTTGCTTCTGCCCACCGGACAGCATCACTCCCCGCTCGCCGACATAGCTGTCATACCCCTGCGGCAGCGCATCGATGAAGTCATGCGCTGCGGCGGCGCGCGCGGCGGCCACAACCTCTTCATCGGTGGCGCCGGGACGACCAAAGCGGATATTTTCGCGCGCCGAGGTCGCAAAGATCACCGGGTCCTGCGGAACCAGCGCGATATGCCGGCGAAAAGTATCGCGGGCGAGATCCGTCAACGCCACACCATCCAGCGTGATGCGGCCATTGTCAGGATCGTAGAACCGCTGGATCAGTTGAATGATTGTTGTCTTGCCCGCCCCGGATGGCCCGACAAAGGCAACGGTTTCACCCGGCGCGATATCCAGTGATACATCCGAGAGCGCAGCCGTTTCAGGGCGTGCGGGATATCGAAACGACACGTTTTCAAACGCAATCCGCCCATGCACGGGTTCTGGCAAGTCTTTGGGTTGGTCCGGATCCTGCACAGCATCAATGGTTGCAAGCAGCTCCACCAAACGCTCCGTTGCCCCTGCCGCCCGTTGCAGTTCGCCCCAGATTTCCGAAAGCGCGGCCACGGACCCGGCAACCATCACCGAATAGATCACGAACTGGATGAGGGTGCCTTCGGTCATGTTGCCAAGGCGGACATCCAGTGCCCCCATCCACAGAACGCCGACCACACCGGTAAAGACCAGAAAGATCACGATCACGGTCATCAGCGCCCGTGTGCGGATACGGCGGCGGGAAACATCGTATGAGGTCTCTGTCATCTCGGCGAACTGTGCGCGGCTCGCTGTTTCATGCGTATAGGATTGCACGGTTTGCACCGCACCCAATGCTTCAGAGGCATTGCCCGAACTCGCGGCGATCCAATCCTGATTTTCGCGGCTGATGACCCGCAGTTTACGCCCAAGCACCAGGATCGGCACGATGACCACCGGCACGATAAGCAAGACCAACCCCGTCAGCTTGCCCGACGTCAGCAGCATCAGGATCAAACCGCCAATAAAAATCAGCAGGTTACGCAAGGCGATCGAGATCGAAGACCCCAGAACCGACTGGATCAGCGTGGTATCGGTTGTAATCCGGCTCAGCACTTCGCCGGTCATGATCTTTTCAAAGAACTGTGGGCTCATCCCGATCACGCGGTCAAAAACCGCCATCCGGATATCCGCAACCACCCGTTCCCCAAGGCGTGTAACCAGCGCATAGCGTAGGCCGGTGCCGATCGCGAGCAAACCGGCGATCGCCAAAGCGGCCATAAAGTACTGATCCAGAATGGCCCCATCCTGTGCGCGAAAGTTATCAACCACACGGCGCACGGCCAATGGCAGGGTCAGCGACACACAGGCAGTCAGAACCAGCGCCATGATCGACGCGACAATCAAACCCCGATACGGAGACATGAAAGGCCACAAGGCCTGGAGGCCGCCAATCGCCTTTGAGCGTTCGCGCTCTTCAGTGGCACCGGGGGCCACTGCTGGCGCGGATTGGCTGGTCTGGGGTCGGCGGGCCATCTCGCCTCCTTTGGTCATTCAGCATACCACCTGACGGGCAGTATTTTCTTGGCCCCGTTTCATGGCCGCGCAAGCAGGCGGGGTCAAGCGTTCGATCCGTGCCCGGTGGCGAACTTCGACATAAATAGGACGTTGAAACAGGCAATAGTGCGGACTACTGGACGGCGGGATGGGGCAATGACATTTGACGCCCCCCCGACAACAGGGTACCTGAATTTTTCTACGGTTCGAAAGAAAGAGCGTTTAGGCAGGCATGCGGGTCATCTTTCATACAGGCGCACACTGCACCGATGGTGATCGTATTCTGAAATGCCTCTTGCGCAACAATCAGACCTTTTCGCAACGCGGCATTGCGGCCCCCGGCCCCGGAAAATATCGTGAGCTGTTGGGGCAATCGTTTCGGGCCATGTCCACGACGCAGCCTGCACCCGATGCACGCGAAGTACTGATGGATGCCATCCTTGATGACGACCATGCCGACCGGATGATCCTGTCCAATGCGTATTTCCTCGGATCCCGGCGCTTTGCCGTTCAGGACGGACAGTTCTACCCGGCGGCACCAGAACGCGTAACCCATCTGCAAAAGCTGTTTCCCGGCGATCAGCTGAGCCTGTTCATGGGGCTACGCAATCCGGCGACGTTTCTGCCGGCGGTTTTGGGCGACGCGACACCGGAACTGCTTGCCGATGCCCTCGGAGGCGCAGAACCACAAAAGCTACGCTGGTCCGATTGTCTGCGTCGGATCCGCGCGGCGGCGCCCGATATGGAAATGACGGTCTGGTGCAACGAGGATACCCCCCTGCTCTGGGCTCATATAATTCGGCAAATGGCCGGTCTGCAGCCTTACGAAAAGATCGTTGGCGGATTTGATCTGTTAAGTGATCTGATCACACGCGAGGGCATGCAGCGGTTCCGCGCCTATCTGCACAAGTATCCACGGCTGAACGAGCAACAAAAACGCGGCGTGATCGCGGCATTCCTGGAGAACTTTGCCATTCCCGAGCAGGTGGAAGAAGAACTCGACCTGTCCGGATGGACCGAAGACTTGGTGGAGGAAATGACCGAACTCTACGACGAAGATCTCGCACGGATCCGCAATATTCCGGGGGTCACGCTGCTTGACCCCTGACCGTTTGCAAATGCTAATCTACTTGCATCGCGCCCTGCGCCCTTGAGATATCTGAACCAAGCGTCGCAACGGAGACGATCAACCATGCTGCAACATTGGCCCCGGCGATTGTTCCTGTCCTTGTCCCTCGCGGCAATGATGACCCCGCTTGGGACCCGCGCAGACACACCTGTAACCGTCTTTGCCGCAGCCAGCCTGAAATCGGCACTCGACGAACTTGGCACGGCCTATGCGGGACCGGTGCAAATCTCCTATGGCGGCAGTTCGACCTTGGCACGCCAGATCCAACACGGCGCGCCGGCCGATCTCTTTATCTCGGCCAATACCGCATGGATGGATGTTCTTGAGCAGGAAGGACTGATCGTCACAGCAAGTCGCCGAACGCTCTTGACCAACCAGCTGGTCCTGATCGCGGGGCCTGATGTAAACGGTGATCTCTCCATTGAACCCGGCTTTGATCTCGCGGGGGCGTTGGGGCAGGACCATCTGGCAATGGCGCTCGTCGAGGCAGTACCTGCGGGCATCTACGGCGCGGCCGCCCTGCGATCCCTCGGTATCTGGGAGCAGGTCGCCCCCAGCGTCGCGCAAACCGACAATGTGCGCGCCGCGCTGATGCTGGTGGCTCTGGGCGAAGCGCCCTACGGCATCGTCTATGCAACCGACGCAGCCGCAAGCCCCGAGGTCCGAATCGTCGGCACATTCCCTGCAACTTCGCATCCGCCGATCCGATACCCGGCAGCGCTAGTTACTGGCGCCAGCCTTGCCCCGGCACAGGTGTTTCTGGATTATCTCAGCACTTCGGAAGCAGCAGAGGTATTCCGAAATCACGGATTTGGATTGCCGGAGGATGGCGCGTGACCGATTGGCTCGGCCCGGCGGAATGGCAGGCCCTCGCCTTGTCCTTGCGCGTCTCGCTTTTTGCCACTCTGCTGAGCCTGCCTTTAGGTGTGTTCATTGCCTACGCCTTGGCCCGTTGGCAGTTCCGCGGCAAACACTTGCTGAACGTGCTTGTGCATTTGCCGCTGATCCTGCCGCCCGTGGTCACAGGCTATCTTCTTTTGCTGACCTTCGGCCGGCAGGGTGCGATCGGCAGTTGGCTTTATGACAGCTTTGGCATCGTCCTGGCCTTTCGCTGGACCGGGGCCGTGCTTGCCGCCGCGATCATGGCATTTCCCTTAATGGTGCGCTCTCTGCGGTTGGCCATAGAGGCGGTGGATCCAAAACTTGAACAGGCTGCAGCGACACTCGGCGCATCACGCCTGTGGGTGTTTGCCACGGTAACGCTACCACTGATCCTCCCCGGACTGATCGCAGGATCGGTATTGGCATTTGCCAAGGCGATGGGCGAATTCGGTGCAACCATCACCTTTGTCTCCAATATCCCCGGCCAAACTCAAACCCTGCCCTCTGCGATATATGCGTTCCTGCAAGTGCCCGGTGGCGAAGGACCGGCACTACGCCTCGTCGTCGTATCAATCATAGTTGCGATGGGCGCGCTATTGGTATCAGAATGGCTCGCGCGGCGCGCGACACAGCGGGTTGCCGGCGCATGAGCCTGTCGGTGGACATCCGTCATCGCCTCGGCGCGCTTGACTTGCAAATCTCGTTCAGCGCACCGGGTGGCGTTACCGCGCTTTTTGGCAGGTCAGGCACTGGCAAGACGACCGTCATCAACGCGGTTTCAGGTCTTCTGACGCCCGACCATGGAACCATTGAAATTGACAGAACGCCCGTTCTGGACACGCGTTCGGGCCTGTCTGTACCCACGCACAAACGCCGCGTGGGCTATGTGTTTCAGGACGGACGCCTGTTCCCACATCTGTCCGTGCGCCAAAACCTGACATACGGCGCCCGCTTCGCCCGCACGAGCCCCCGTGCAACCTTGGCAGAGGTCAGCGAGCTGCTCGGCATATCTGACTTACTAGAGCGGCGCCCCGGCGGCTTGTCAGGCGGCGAAAAGCAGCGTGTCGCAATCGGGCGGGCCCTGTTATCACGTCCCCGGATACTTTTGATGGACGAACCATTGGCTGCGCTGGATTCAGCGCGCAAAGCCGAGATCCTTCCGTTTCTCGAACGACTGCGCGATCACACCGATATTCCAATCCTTTATGTCAGCCACTCGGTCGCCGAGGTCGCTCGCCTCGCAACCACGGTCGTCGTACTCGAAGGAGGCAGTGTGGCGCGATCCGGTCCAGCCGAACACGTACTCTCCGACCCAGAAATGGTGCGCCAGCTTGGTGTGCGCGAAGCAGGTGCCGTGTTGCCAGCGACAGTCGCCAGACATCACGACGACGGGCTGACCGAGTTGAGCGTTTCCGGCGGTCGGCTGTTTCTGCCCGAGATGGAGACCGCACCCGGCACAATGACTCGCGTGCGGATCCTTGCACATGACGTGATCCTGTCCCGCGCCGTGCCAAAGGGGCTGTCTGCGCTCAATATCCTGTCGGCCAAGATACTCGCATTGCGCGGCGGCGATGGCCCCGGCGTCATCGTGCAAATGCAATGCGGCGAAGATCGCCTGCTGGCCCGCATCACCCGCAGATCCGCCGATGCGATGGCATTGAAACCCGGCGATCGCATCCATGCGGTCATCAAATCGGTATCAATAGCCCGCACCGATGTCGGCGCAGGATAGTCAGTCTACACCTCCGGCGCTTTCGCACAATGCAGATTGTAAATGTATTTTGTAGTTGGGCTTGGTGGGTTACTTACCATCGACAAAGGTGATCAATCTGCCCATTGCTTTGCAAACCTCTGGTTCGCCCCGCCACCCCATCGTAGCACTGGGCGTCAGGAAAGCGGACATTGCTTCCGGCCAACCGATTACGGGTTCCTGCAACAGTTCGGTCGGTCGCTCGGAAGATGGCGGCATATCCACTAACCTACCAGTCGCCAAACTGCTGCTGGCATGTGGATATCCACTAGGTTTTGTATGACTGTGGATGCACCCAACAAAGGTAGCTGTTAAGTTTAGCTGACACCCTGAGAGTCGTCTGGCAACGTGCGCTGCTGAAAATGAAAGAAATAGATCATGAAGCTTAAACTCACTCTTGCAAGGCTAGAAAGTCTCCTCATGACGGCATGCGACGACCTGCGGGGCAGCATGGATGTGAACAGCCCCACTTGAGTGGTCCAAATTGAGAGTTAGTGCATGAATGGCCTTTGGTCCATCTGAACGATGGCCTCTGGCGCAGGTGGGCGGTAGCCCAGAGCACTATGGGGTCGTTTGGTGTTGTAATGGTTCCTCCAT
>NZ_JBDWLR010000035.1:0-1789 GCF_039973035.1 Sedimentitalea sp. | reverse complement strand
TGGCTGACTTCAGCGCCATCGCGGTTAAAGCCGTAAAAAGGACCAGAGGGTACGTCGATGAAGAATTGCGCTCGGTTGGCAGCCAATCCCGCACGCAACCCGTCAAATACCTCAATAGGCACACCATCAGGGTTGGCGTCGGTCTTTAGCATAAGAGGTGGGATGGCCCCCAGCAGCGCTGCCTTGGCGACACGGCCGGGCTTAGCTTTGGCCACGTAGGCTGCGACTTCACCGCCGCCTGTCGAATGACCAATATGAACAGCATTCTTGAGATCCAGTTCCTCGGCCAGGTCGACAACATCATTTGCGTAAGTTGCCATATCATGACCCTGGTCTGTCTGGTCCGAGCGACCATGGCCACGGCGATCATGTGCAATGACGCGGTAACCGTTGGCAAGGAAGAACAACATCTGATTGTCCCAGTCATCGCCACTCAGCGGCCAACCATGGTGAAAAACGATCGGTTGCGCATCACGTGGCCCCCAGTCTTTGTAGAAAATCTTGGTTCCGTCGCGAGTTTCAATAGTCGACATGGTGATATTTCCTTCTTGTTGAGTAAGCGGTTGAGCGGCAAGCGCGGCAGGCATCACGGCGAGCAACGTGGTTGCTGCACCCGCATGCAAAACGGTGCGTCTGGTCAGTTCGTTTTGGGGTATGGCCATCGGGTCCTCGTTGCTTGTTCGATGCGGCAATGTTGCAATTTGGTTGGCAATGCACGAATGTCACAATTGACAAAATGAGGTTCAAAAGTGACAGAAATGAAAAAAGGCTGGGCTTGCGAGATCGGCCTGTTGATTTACCCCGACTGCCAATTGTCCGCGGTCTACGGCCTGACCGATCTGTTCCGGATTGCGGGTGAGTGGACCGATAGCGACGACCCGCGAAGGGTTCGGATCACTCATTGGCGCGCCGAAGATTGTAAGGAGCCCACATGCATCTGGGATACCCATCCGAACCAGACCCATCGCCTGGATTACGTCATTGCCCCGCCCAGCATCGTTATGCCCGACAAGATGCAGACCATGCCACAAGAGGCTGCATGGCTTCACGCGCAACACAAAGAGGGCAGCCGCGTTTGCTCGATCTGTGCAGGAGCGTTCGTTCTGGCCGAAAGCGGTTTGCTGCAAGGCCGACGTGTGACAACGCATTGGGCCTTCGCCAAACACCTTGCACAACGCTACGAGGATGTTGAAGTTGCCGACCGAAATCTGGTGCTCGACGATGGCGACGTCATATCAGCGGGCGGTATCCTTGCCTGGACCGATCTTGGTCTGACCCTTGTCGAACGTCTCTTCGGACGGAGCACAATGCTGTCGACGGCCCGATTTCTGGTTATTCAGCCGCCGCGTGCCACGCAGCTTCCTTTCACCGAGTTTATCCCGGATTTCGATCATGGGGACGAGGCGATCCTGCGGGTCCAGCACCATATCCACGCTGATTTGACTGCATCGCTGAACCTCAACGATCTCTCCGATGTTGCGCATTTGGAAAAGCGCACCTTTATGCGCCGCTTTTCCAAAGCGACTTCGCTCAACCCCACCGAGTACATCCAACAGGCCCGTGTTGCTAAAGCCCGAGGTATTTTGGAACTGACAAACCGTCCCTTGGATCAGATCGCTTGGGAGGTCGGGTACAAGGACCCCTCTGCGTTCGGCAAAGTATTTCAGCGTATCTCAGGTGTTTCAGTCTCAGAGTATCGTCAACAATTTGGTACCACACAAACGCGGCCATAGTCGCCAGCCACTGTGAAAAGCGACCATTGGCGCAACCCTAGCGAAAGCCCGCATTG
>NZ_JBDWLR010000034.1:0-49570 GCF_039973035.1 Sedimentitalea sp. | reverse complement strand
AAGCAAGCGGAAATCCATCGGGGCTCGCGGCTACGATATATCGGGCCGCCCTTAGAAGCCGGATATACATCAGCAATCGCGACCTCGAAACCAGAACCAAGCAGACCGTTGCAATTAGGCGGGGTCCATATATATCCACACAAGCAACAACGCCAGAGCCAACGATCATCGGTGCCGTGCAAACAGGCAGGACGCATGACCGCAACCCGCGACGATTACGGCGTCGAAAACCCACGCCAAACAGGGACCGTCCAACATGGCAATGCCTCCACACACGCGCACTTTTGCGAAGGTCGCGCCAAACCCCGGTTGCCGTCGGTGACAACAACCGGGAAAGCCCTAAAATGCGACGTTATTCGCACCTTTCAGGGCCAGCATCTGCCGCGCCTCGTCCGGCGAAGCGACCGATAGGCTCAATCCCTCCAGCAATTTGCGTACCTTGACCACCTGCGCGGCGTTGCTCTCTGCCAACTTACCCGGCGCAATCCATAGCGAATCCTCGAGCCCAACGCGGACGTTGCCACCCTGCGATGCTGCCTGTGCCGCGATGTTCATCTGGTTGCGTCCCGCCCCAAGTACTGACCAAATGTAGCTGTCGCCGAACAAGCGGTCTGCGGTGCGTTTCATGTGCGCCACGTCATCCGGGTGTCCGCCGATGCCGCCCAACAGGCCGAACACGGTCTGGACGAGGAACGGCGCCTTGACCAACCCGCGATCAACAAAATGTGCAAGGCTATAGAGGTGCGAAGTGTCATAGCATTCAAATTCAAATTTGGTGCCATTGGCGTTACCCACCTCTAGAATGTGCTGAATATCCGCAAAGGTGTTTTTGAACACCAGATCGCGGGAATTCTCGAGGTGCTCACGCTCCCAAGAATGCTTGAACTCCTTGAAGCGGTCCAGCATCGGATAGAGGCCGAAGTTCATTGAACCCATGTTGAGGCTGGCCACCTCGGGCTGCAATTCAGCCGCCGGGCGCATGCGCTCCGCCACTGTCATATGGGGAGAACCGCCGGTGGTCAGATTCAGCACCGCTCCAGTGGCCTGCTTCAGTTGCGGCAGGAACGCGCGGAACGCCTCGGGGTCCTGCGTGGGTTTTCCGGTCTCCGGGTCGCGCGCATGCAAGTGCAGTATTGTGGCACCGGCCTCGGCGGCCGCAAGGCTGTCTGAAATGATTTCCTGCGGTGTCACCGGCAGATGCGGCGACATAGAAGGTGTGTGAATGGCACCGGTGACGGCACAACTTATGATAACCTTGCGGCTGGACTTTGCCATGGGTTGGGTCTCCTAGATTGGGAATTATGCGCGGACTTTGCCGCGCAGAAATTGCATGAGCGCCATCAGGCGGCTGTCGCGCCGGGCCTGTGCGCGCGGGATTTCATCCAGCGGCAGGGCGGCGCGGCGTTCGGTTTCGATCTGCTCAAGCGCGGGTCCAGACCAATCGGCGATATCGCGCTGGCTGGGGGCCATGTTGACATACATTCCCTGGTACCTTGCCACATAATCGCGTACCCCACCCGGCGCGTTCAGGTCGATGGTTTCGAACGGACCCATCAACGCCCAACGCGGGGCCAGCCCGTCACGGATCCCGATATCCACGTCCTCAGGCGACGCGATACCCTGATCAACCAGTCGGAACGCCTCTTGCAGCAGCGCGCCTTGCAGACGGTTCATCAGGAAGCCGTCAATCTCGCGCTTCATGCGGATCGGAGTCTGGCCTATGCGCTCCATTAAATGTGCGGTGCGTTCTACAATTTCAGGATCGGTCCACGGGGCTGGTACTACTTCGACCGCCGGGATCAAGCTAGGCGGGTTGATCGGATGCGCAACCAAACAACGGTGCCGCCCCTTGAGCGATTCCGAAAAAGCTGAAGGCAGCAGTGCCGAGGTTGAAGACGCCAGGACCGCCCTCTCTGGGGCCAGCCGGTCCAGGTCCGCCCAAATCTCCTTTTTGATCTCAAGCTTTTCTGGGGCATTTTCCTGTACGTGATCCACACCCGTCAGGGCATCTTCGAGCCCTTTTGCAACCCTGATACGGGCAGCGATCTGGTCTGGCGTTTGTCCCATCAGCAGATCAACCGCCGCCATGTCCCGCGCCATTTCGTGAATGCGGGCGGGCGCGGCATTGGCCGCCAAAGCGGATTGGTCATACATGGCAACATCGCAGCCACCACGAGCAAAGCTGACCGCCCAGGCGCAACCGATCAAACCGCTGCCGATTATGGCAATCTTGGGGGCGCTCATCACAAGGTCTCCACGCCACCGCAAACACTGATCGCCTGACCCGATACGTTTGATCCGCCCGGGCTAGACAGGAACAGGCACATGGCCGCGATGTCCTCGGCCGTCACCATCCGGCGCAACGACACTTTGGACAGATATTCTTCGCGCATCTTTTCAAACGAGACGCCGACCTGATCGGCGCGGGCCTGGATTACCTTGTCAATGCGCGGGCCTTTGACGATACCCGGCAGGATAGCGTTTGATCGCACACCATCCGGGCCCAACTCGGCGGCCAAACTCTTGGCCAGCCCGACCACACCCCATTTCGACGCCGCATACGGCGTCCGAAAAGCATAGGGCAATCGTCCCGCAACCGAGGCCATAGCTATGAACAGACCCTTGTTCGCTTTCAGGTCACTTTCACCAAAGCGTGCGGCCAAATAGGCCCCACGCAGGTTGATTTCAAGACACTGATCCCACTCTGCCTGTGAAATGTCGCGAACGCTTCCGGTCGGGCCCGCGACACCAGCATTTGCGATGACGACATCCAACCCGCCCATACGGTCGCGCGCTTCATCGAACAGCGCCTTGGTTTCAATTTCGTCCGCGGCATTGGCCACGCTTCCCGTGATCGCACCACCGGTCACGGCCTGTACAGCCGCCTTATCGATGTCTGAGATATGCACACGCGCCCCGGTTTCGGCATAGCCACGGGCGATGGCCTGTCCAATCCCCCCTGCCCCAGCGGTAATCAGGATGCGCAGGCCCTTTTGCGGCGTCAATGACGCAAGAACAGTCATAGTTTCGGGTTCCTCCCCTAAGTGATTGTTTGTCTGCGACACGATCCGACCCGCCTCAGCGGGCTGGTCGATTTACCGTGTCGCCTTCCCCCGCCTCTTCCGATAATGCGGCACGAATTCCTATGGCGGCGGTGCGGATATCCTCGACGATGGCTAGGCGCAGGCGCTCTGGATCCCGATCGATCAGGGCTGCCAGGGCCTCATCGTGAAAGCCCATCGAGGTCGCCATATGCTGAGAGCTCGGCACACTGACCCGGATCGACGGTCCGACAGTAAGCCACAATCGCCTGATAATATTAAGCAAAAGCGGCCATTTGGCAGCGCGGTAGATGCCGCCATGAAACGCGGCGTTGGCGGCAAGGTAATGGTCGGTTTCTTCGGCCGTGGCTGCACGGGCCAAAGCCGTGTGTAACCCACGGACTCGCTCGATGCCTTCATCCGTGATCAGGCGTCCGGCGCGCTCGGCCGCCATACCTTCGTTCACGATCCGAATGGATGTGATCTCGTCAAAATCATCCGGGGTCAGCTTGCGCACCTGTAAGGTGCGGCTACTGGTAAGCTCCAACGCGCCTTCGGCGGTTAGCCGGGTCAATGCCTCGCGGACCGGCATGGCGCTGACATTCAATTGCTGCGCCAACCCGCGCGAAGAAATCATATCACCCGGAAGATATACACCGGTCACAAGACTGGTGAACAGCCGATCGTAAATCTGCTGTTGCAGGCTATCTCGCCTCAGTGGGGCAACGCCTGCGTCGAGGCCGGTGGCAGAATCGCCTTGCATTGTGACGCCTTTTAGTTATCGTTGATCTGCGATCGCAGTGTGCCAATGCGCCCTGATAAAGTCAAGCGACACAGGCAAGCAATGCATCGCATCACGCCCCATCCGGGGACGAATCATACCTTACCGCCCGGGAAAGGAGACCCGCGCGGACCGTCTGGGAGGACGAACATTGAAAACCGTCACCACTCTTTCCGCAGCATTTATGCTTGCGACCACCAGCCTCGTGCAGGCTGATACGCTGGACGTTGCCAGCACATTCCCGAAAAATATGCCGTTCCTTGGCGAAGGCGCCGAAGTGCTTGGCAGGAACATTGAAATCGCTACCGGTGGCGAAGTCAAACTACGCGTTCACGGTGCAGGTGACCTTGTTCCCGCTCTGGAAGTGCTGAACCAGGTTAGCACCGGCGCGATCCCGGCGGGCTGGGATTTCATAGGCTACTGGGGCGGCACGATCCCCGTTGCAGCCCTTGCTGGCGCTATGCCTTTTGGCCCCGGCCCAGACTTGTTCGCCGGCTGGATGTGGGAAGGTGGCGGGCTGGAAATCATCCAGAAAGCCTATGACCCGCTGAACGTTAAACTTCTGCCTTGCCATATCACCGCACCGGAACCCGGCGGTTGGTTCAACAAGGAAATCAACTCGGTAGAGGATCTGCAGGGGTTACGCATGCGGATTTCCGGCATGGGCGGTCAGGTGCTGAACAAGCTTGGCGCCTCTACGCAGTTGATCCCAGGTGGCGAACTTTATGTTGCACTGGAACGTGGCCGCATCGACGCGACCGAATTCTCGCTGCCCGTGGTGGATAAATCACTGGGTTTCGCTGAAATTGCTAAATACTACTACTTTCCCGGCTGGCATCAGCCTGCAAGCTGGAATTCTCTGATCGTCAACATGGACGTCTGGAACGACTTTGGCGAAGAGATTCAAGAACAGGTTCTCGTCGCGTGTAAGGCAACCGTGACTTGGTCGCTGGCGGCTGCGCCCGAACCCCAAGGTGCAATCATCGAGGAATTCCGTTCCATGGGCGTGGAAACCAAGCGCTTCCCTGATGAAGTTCTGGCCGCCCTGCGCGAAGCGTCTGTCGAGGTGCTGGCAGATGCCGCCGCCTCCGATCCAATCGTGGCCGAGGCCTACCAGTCGATTCAGCAGTATATGGCAAAGGCACAAATCTGGGACGATCTTCAGCAGCTCCCGGCAGCGAACTGATCTGACATGACATCTTCGCGGTCCTCCCTGGAGCGCGTCGGCCATGCGCTCGTGCAAACGGGTGCATGGCCAGGGCGCGCTGCGGCCTGGCTGTTGCTGCCGATGATTGCACTTGTGCTGGCAGCCGTCATTGGCTCACTCATGAAGGTCGGTCAGATTGCCACTTGGCAGACTGACGTTCCAATCTTTGGCACAGGCCTGACCCTGAATGGTTTGGCCGAGCTGCAATGGCATATGCTGACTATTCTGGTGATGCTGGGCATGTCCTACGCATTGGCCGTTGATCAACACGTCCGTGTTGATCTTGTGTACGGCCAACTCAGTCCGCGCAAACAGGCGCTGCTTGACCTCATTGGCGACGTTCTGTTTCTGCTGCCTTTCTGTTTCATCATTGGATGGCTCAGCCTGTCATTTGTCGAGTTTTCCTACAATACCGGCGAAAAATCGGATTATGGCGGCCTGTCCGACCGCTACCTGATCAAGGCTTTTCTACCCATCGGCTTTGTGTTTCTCGGGATCACCGGCATTGGCCGCGTCCTTGTCCATCTTGGGCGGATCTTTGGTCCGGACCCCTCGCCCTCTGTTGTGAACGAGGACCTCAATGGCTGAATATTTCCTTCCTCTTTCGATGATCGTGGTTCTGATCGCCGGCATCTTTTCCGGGTATCCAGTGGCTTTTGTGCTGGCTGGAGTCGGCATCTTGTTCACCTTCATCGGGGATGTGCCTCTCGTTTTCCTGAACACTGTCTCGTCGAAGATTTTCTCGGGTACGTTGACAAACTGGCTGATGCTGGCCGTGCCACTGTTTGTGTTCATGGGGTTGATGCTGGAAAAATCCAACATCGCCAAAAACCTGTTGCTATCTCTGGAAAAAATGTTCGCACAACGTCCCGGCGGTCTGGCCTTGTCGGTGACGATTGTGGGCGTGGTCATGGCTGCGTCCACCGGTATTGTTGGCGCATCCGTCGTGATGCTGGGTCTGATGGCGTTGCCGGTCATGATCAAGCAGAACTATTCGCTGCCTTTAGCGGCGGGTACGATCTGCTCGGCGGGAACGCTGGGCATCCTGATCCCGCCATCGATCATGCTGGTATTGGTTGGCGACATCCTGTCGATTTCGATCGGGGACCTTTTCATGGGCGCGATTATCCCCGGAGTCATGCTGGGTGGCTTATACGCTGCCTATATCCTGGTCACCACATGGCTGGATCCATCCAAAGCACCCCCTGCCCCAAAGTCAGAATCCGCAACGACCGGCGATGCGCTGATGCTGATGCTCAAACACCTGGTCGCGCCGGTTCTGCTGATACTCGGCGTTCTGGGGTCAATTGTGGCCGGCGTCGCCACCCCGACAGAGGCCGCCGCCATCGGCGCATTGGGTGCCACGATCCTTGCCGCCGTCATGGGCCAATTGACCCGCAAGAATCTGATCGACTGCGTGCGTGAAACTACCCTGACCACAGCGATGATCCTGAGCGTTGCCATCGGCGCAACTGTGTTCAGCGCGATCTTCAAACGGGTTGGCGGAGACTACATGATCGAGGATGCGGTGCTGTCCATCGCGTCTGGCCCCTACCAGACACTGTTCCTGATCATGGCGCTTATCTTTGTACTAGGCTTCTTTCTGGAATGGATCGAGATCAGCTATGTGATCCTTCCGCTATTCGCACCGATCATCGCCGGGCTGGATTTTGGCTTTGGCAACTCCGGCATTACCCTGACATGGTTCGCTGTGTTGGTTGCGGTCAACCTGCAGACGTCGTTCCTGACGCCGCCCTTTGGCTATGCTCTGTTCTACCTGCGCGGCATCGCGCCGCCGGAATTGGGCATCAGTCAGATCTATCGCGGCATTATCCCATTCGTACTGATCCAAATCGTTGGGCTGGGGCTATGCATCGCGTTTCCGGCATTGGTGCTGTGGTTGCCCACAATCGTGTCAAACTGAGGACAATATGGAGAATTTCTTTGATCTGACCGGCCGCCGCGTTGTCGTGACCGGGGGAACCAGCGGGATCGGTCTCGCCATTGCGCAAGCGTTTCTACAGGCAGGTGCGCGGGTTGTCGTCACGGGTCGCTCTGCTACTCGCGGGGCGGAGGCACTCACGCATCTTCAACCCCACGGCGAGGTACATTTCGTCCAAGGCGATGCCGGATCAGAGGCAGACGCCGCGGTAATGGAACAATTCATCAGGCAAGAACTTGGCGGATTGGACACGCTGGTTTGCGCCGCCGGTACCAACCGCCGGATGGCGCCACAAGACCTGACGCTCGACGACTGGGAGGCCGTCCTAGACGCAAACCTCAAAAGTGTCTTTCTGACCTCACGCGCCCTGTATCCGATGCTGAAAGATTCCGGCGACGGTCGCATAATCACTGTGGGGTCAATGATGTCAGTGCTGGCGAACGAGGCAAGCAGCGCTTATGCCGCGGCCAAGGGCGGCGTGGTACAATTCACCCGCAGTCTTGCGGTGTCGTGGGCGCCGGACGGCATCCGCGCCAATGCGATCCTGCCGGGCTGGATCGACACCCCCCTGACCCGTCAGGCACGGAAGGACATCCCCGACCTCGACGAACGCGTCACCAGCCGTACCCCACTGGGTCGATGGGGAAAGCCAGAGGAAATGGCCGGCACCGTGCTATTTCTCGCCTCACCCGCCGCGCGCTTTGTCACCGGGACAGCGATCCCCGTCGATGGCGGCTACGTGATACGGGGTTAGTCGTTTTCACCTAGGACGTCGATACTGCAGCCTTGTTGCTTGAGGCTTCGCTCAGCCGATATCGAGTGCGGTCTTCTCCGTTCAGGATGCTGTATATACCGCACAGGCTCAACGCTGATCGCCGTGACAAGATCGCCAAGCAGAAGCATCGAGTGACGGACTGAGCCGAATACAACGAAGGCTTATGGCGGCGAAGAGACCTGACGGGTTGGATTTGCGACGAGACACCGCTTTGTGGTCGGCACCGCGCAGGACGAAGCCGGGTGGACAGCCTGTCTATTCAGCTCTGGCGATTGAGACCTGCTTGACCCTGGGCATGGTGTTCCGGCAGCCGTTGCGCCAGACTCAAGGCTTGATATGTTCGATTGCCAAGCGACTGGGGGTCGAAATCGCGGTGTCCAGTTTCTCCATCTTGTCGCGCCATGGCAACGGCCTGACATCGTGCGTTCAGGCGCATGCCAACGGCCAAGCGGAAATCCAGTTGGCCTCACCCTCTCAGCGATGCCAGCATCGCTTGCCCGGTAACAAATAGCACCGGATTGAAGATCCACGGTGCGGGCGAAATGCTAGAGGAAAAACATGAGACCAAGCGCAAACGGCATTACTGGCGCAAGCTACACCGCAGTCTCGATCATGTCAGCGGCAAGTTCGCCTGCTCCGATGTGGATCTTGCGCCATTGACAGCGTTTGCGGCCACCATGCTTACGGTCGCCCCATTCACCTTCGCCGTCATCCTTGATGCCGATGCTGTCCACTGCCCGGCAGTGCTTTGCGAAGCAATGTCACGAGAGGGGATCAGCAGGTTTAGCGGTCCCTGCGAACCCATGTAGGGAATATTCGCGGCCAAGGTTTTCTGGCGCCGGTTCAGCGTGCTGAAATTCGGCACCGCCAAGCCGAGGCCGATCAGGCTCCCTACGAACACTATTGTCAGCCTGAGGGCCATGCCTAAGAGCCCCTTCATCTTGAGGCAAGTCTATCGCGGAATAACTATGCTGTGGTTGCCGCACTCGTTTGCAAGTCGATGGCGGCACTCAAGCCATTTCCGGATCGAACCAAATGTTCAGGGAGCCGCGTTGCTTCAGCGTCTCGTTGTAGGTCGGCCAATTGTTGTTCTTGTATCTTGGATGGATAGGGCTGCTCATGCAGAGCAGCTACCATGCTGGATTCACGAGATGAACCCCTCCTTAGCCCTTACGCAGAAAAGCCTACAGCCTGTACAAGTTGGCGAGGGCTCACTTGATCTACACCCGCCCGGCCCGAGCCAACATCGCGTGCAACAGCACATCGCATCCTGCCGCCAAATCCTCAGGCGCCGCATACTCCGTGACGTTGTGGCTAATCCCGTCGCGGCAGGGCACAAAAATCATAGTTGTTGGCACCCGAACCGCAATATTCGACGCATCATGCAACGCGCCACTGGCAATCTTCTGGTTGGAGTAACCCAGATCGTCAGCAGCACTCTGCACTGCCGCGATGCACTCTGCATCGAACTTGCGCGGCGGCAAAGCGAGCCGGCGCGTAACTTTGATCTTGCAGCTATAACGTTGAGCGATGTCGATACAGAGTTCAGCACAGCGATTTTCCAATCGAAGCAGTGTCGTCTCGTCCGGATGACGAATGTCGATCACGAAATCCAGCGCGCCAACGATCGTGCTTGGCCCATCCGTGGCAGGGATGAACCGACCGACGCTGACCCGCGCGTCCTCACCTTCGTCGCGTCCTGCTTCGTTGATCCTGACTAGCATCGCAGCCGCCGCCAGAAGTGCGTCCTGACGAGCATCCAGCGGTGTCGTACCCGCATGTCCATCCATGCCCGTCACCGTTACGTCCAGCCAGCACAGACCTTGCACGGATGTCACGACGCCAACTTGCACCTCCGCCGCTTCAAGGATCGGACCTTGTTCAATGTGTAGTTCGAAAAACGAGTCCAGCGGCAAATCTTCGGGTCGCGTTTCGCCACGCCAACCAATCCGTTCGACCTCGTCCGCAAAGCGTGCCCCGTCTGATGAGCGGATGCCGTCCAACGCAGCATCGTCAATGGCGCCCATGTACCAATTTGAGCCGAGCAAGCCCGGCGCAAAACGCACTCCCTCCTCGTTCGTCCAGTTCACCACGGCCAGAGAGGCCTCGGTTTCCACCCCAGCATCGTTAAGTGCCTCGACCACCTCAAGTGCGGCCAGCACGCCCGATATCCCGTCAAACCGTCCGCCATGTGGTTGTGTATCTAAATGACTGCCTGCCGCCACGATTGGGCGTGCCGAGTCGCGTCCCCGCCGAACTGCGAACATGTTACCCGCCCGGTCGCTATGCAGGGTCATTCCAGCGGCCCGGCACCATCCTGCAAACAGATCTCGCGCCTCTGCGTCCTCATCTGACAAGGACAGTCGACAATTGCCGGTTTCTTCGATGGCACCAATGCGTGCAAGTTCCATGTGCCGTGACCACAAGCGGTCGGCATCAATACCGATGGCGTTCTGACGGTTCATAGCCCGCGCTCCTTACGACCCGACACCAGTTGTGACACCATAACCGCAAGTACCAATGCACCCCCATAAAACAAATCCTGCACGAATGTGCGAAAGCCCAGCACTGACAGACCGTTGATGCCAGTTACCAAGAAATAAACGGCAATGACCGATCCCCATGGATTGAACCGACCAGGTTTGATGCAGGTCGCCCCAAGAAAAGCCGCCGCAAAAGCCGGAAGCAAAAGAGATGTGCCAGAGCTTGGGTTCGCCGATCCGGTTGTCCCGGTATAGAGAACGCCGGCAATCGCCCCCATGCCCCCCGACAGCACGAAGGCCGTCAGCCGCACACGCCCAACGGCGATACCAGTCAGCCGACCCACTTCACGGCCACGCCCTGTGAACAGCAAATGTTGGCCAAAGGCTGTGTAGCTAAGCATATACCAGATCAGAACCGCCAAAATCATGGCATAATAAAATGCGATGGGGATGCCCCATATCCTCTGGATAATGACCCATTCCATCAGCATCGGAGACACGCCAGATATTGTCTGAGAATTGCCAATCCAGAGCGTGATCCCATGCAAAAACGTTCCAACCCCCAGCGTGACAATCAGAGAATGCACGCGAAAGAATAATGTGATCGCTCCGTTGATCAATCCGATCAGCGCACCGAGAGCTACCGCGATGGGGATCACCAACAGTAGCGGCACATCCAGCCTTGCGTCCAGAATAGCGGTGGTCATCGATACCAGCGTCAGAACTTGCGCGATGGAAAGATCGAAATCGCCTGCTGTCAGCGGGATGATCAATCCCAGCGTCACGATCACCAGCACGGCCTCTGACCCGAAAATGGTTGAGAAGTTCGACCAGGTCAGAAAAGTGTCAGGCCTCAGGACGCCGAACAAGGCGATAAACGCCAGCCAAACAATCAGCAGTCCAAACCGTTCCAGCTGATATGTGAAATTACTCTGCCGCATAAGTCTGCGCTCCTTCATAGCAAGCCTGTGCGATCGATGCCTTTGTCACGTCGTCACCCTTTAATTCGGCCTTGATCCGGCCACGGTCAAACACCAGAACCCGGTGCGCGATGCTCTCCAATTGTTCAAATTCCGACGTGGCGCAAATCACAGCGCCACCACGTGAGCAGACTTCGGCGAGGCGATTATAAATTTCCTGCCGCGCACCTACATCGATGCCTTGTGTCGGCTCATCGAGCAGAACCAGCAACGGACCGAGTTGTAACCATTTGCCCAAGACCAGTTTTTGTTGGTTCCCTCCCGACAGCTCGGAAGCGGCTTGATCGGGTTTATCGGCCTTCACAGTGAACCGTTTCATGAGAGCAGCGGTGGTGCGGCGAAGCTCTGCGTGGTTCAACCACACGCCGTGCCCTAGCACTGGCAGCATGGCGTTTTCCGTAAGCGTAAGGTCGGGCGCGATACCTAACCGCTGTCGGTCGGCCGGAATGAAAACGACCCGCGCTGCGATTGCATCCACCGGACGCCAATCACTCGGATCAAGGGGGCGGCCATCCAGCATCAAATTACCCGACACTGCCTGCCCGGCGCCCGACAGCAGCGTCGGGACTTCGTCATGCCCTGAACCAATCAACCCCGTCAGGCCCAGTATTTCGCCGGGGCGCACTGAAAGCGCAACATCTTTGAGGATCTTGCCGGTCAGTCCCTTGATCGTCGCGATAGGCTGCGCGTCAGGTAATGCAGAGACCCTTCGATCACCCGACACGACCCTGCCAACGATGGCTTGCACAAGTGTTTCGCGATCCATACCTGCCGTGGCATAGGTACCGATCACCTTTCCATCGCGCAGAACGGTTGACCGATCGGTCACCTCCAGCACCTCGTCGATGTCGTGGCTGACAAAGATGATCGCCACGCCGCTGTCCCTTAGCTGCCGCATGATCGCAAACAGCTTGGCAACATCTTCTTGCGGCAGAAATGGGGTCGGCTCGTCCAACACCAGAATGCCCGGCGCCCCGTAATACCGATGCTCGCGTACCCGGTCGGCAGCGCGAACAATGGCAAGCAGCGCACGTTGAACCGGCGAAAGGTCCGCGACGATCTGGTCTGGCTTCAGATCAAGTTGATATTCGTCGAGCAGCACGCGGGCGCGCTCGGCTTCTGCACGCCAATTGATCCGCCAAGGGTTCAGTCGCTCGTGATCCCCCGCGATCAGGTTTTCAAGAACGCTCGCTTCATACAGCAGTCCAAGGTTCTGATGTACGAACGCAAGGCCATGTGCCTCACTCTGCCCTAATGGCATCGGCAAGGCGACGGGTCGCCCGTCAATTTCGAGCGATCCGGCATCGGGCGCGTGAAAGCCCGAGAGAACCTTTATTAGTGTAGATTTCCCGGACCCATTCGCACCGAGCAACCCGAGGACCTCACCCGGCTGGATCGAAAGGGCCACGTCATTTAGCGCGTGGACGCCTTCGAACGACTTGGTCACGCCCCGAAGTTCAAGGCGTGGGGCGTGCGCCAGCGTCACTTGTTCATCATCCACAGGTCACGATAGCCTTGGACATAGGCGTCACCGTACCCCATTGCAGAATCTGCCGGGTTGCCGACCTCATCAATGTTGTCCGCAGTAAAGACCCGCAGCGGCACCTTGCTGTCGGTGATCGGGTCTTGATCGCATAGAAGCCGCATTTCGGCGTCTAGCATCGCATGTGCTATCCAATCCAGATTTTCACCGATGTCCATTTCGACCATGCCATCACGGATCAGGTCCAGCACGAAAGGTGTACCGTTGAATGTGGCGACCTTGACGCTGTCGCGCTTGCCCGCAATGGCGATGGCGGGCGTTACAAAGGTAGACATGCTGTCGTAGATCGGAATCACATAGTTGAGATCTGCATTTGCCTGCAATTTCCCCTGCACCGTCGGCTGAATCTTGGTCGCCCAATCAACAATCGGGACGTTGACGATTTCGTACTGGCAATCCGGGCAATTCGCCTCAAACGCTTCGGTCAGACCATCGGTCAGGCTGTTGGTCGAAAGCGCCTCGTTCGACACAAGGATCAGCGCGTTCGTCTTGCCACCCGTCTGCGCGATGGTCCAGTCCGCCATGAGCTTGCCTGCCTGTTTGTAATCGATGGCGGTATTGGAATCCACGCCGGCAGGTGCGTCCAGTTCAAGTCCCGTCAGGTGCGATGTCACAACCTTGACACCCTTTTCCTGAGCCGCCTTGACCTGAGGTTCAAAGAACCGCGGGTCTGCTCCTGCCAAAAGCGAAATCACTTCGAACCCGTTGTTGGCGGCGTATTCCATGCCCTGGATCCACTGCGTGGGGTTACCCTGGTTTTCCCACTGCGCATGTTTGAACCCCAATTCCTCGGCCAGCTTGTCCTTGTGATCGGCGATGACTTTGATGAAAGGAATGGCGCTAGACGCCGGGATCGTCAGAATCGATTTGTCCGCCATGCACGCCTGGGCATCAAACGGCACGCCCGGAGCCACAAATTCAGGGATACCAGAATAGGCTGCTATATTGGCTTCTGCATTGGCGACGCCATCCTGCGCCAAGGCTGGCAAGCTCGACGCCAGTAGCAGCGCCGGAATCACGGCGGCATTCTTGAATGTCAGTGTCATTCTCTTGTTTCCCTCTCGTTGGTTTAGTTTTTTGTGTTTCGGCTTAACGCCCGCTCTTATCCGGCGGTGCGCAGTTTTTCGGTCGCGGAAACATCCACCTCGTCGCCATTGCGGATCACAACGCCATATTTCTCCCTTGCGGCCTGATCGTCGATCAGCTCGTCCAGCACATCCTCCAGAACATCCTGGGGTTCCCGTTTCATCGGGTTGCCATAACCGCCACCGCAGGGGCCGTAGGCGGTAATGCGATCGCCCTTGTTCAGTTGGCGATAGGGTATCTTTGATGGCAGCGCCTCGATCTGCCCGGTGGCACGGATCAGGTCGACGTTGGCGGGTGAGCCGTCCGCTCCCCCGGCAAATCCCCACGGGCTAAAACGCTGGCCATCACCTTCGACGGACACCGCCCCATCTTCCAATAACTCAAATGAACGAATAGACCCGATCCCGCCACGCCATTGGCCCGGCCCCGCAACGTCTTCACGCAACTCGTAGTTCAGTACGCGAAGCGGCAAATGACTTTCGATATCCTCAACGGGGTTGTTGCGCGTATTTGCGTAAAGCGTATCCACCGCATCCATCCCGTCCTTGCCATACCGACCGCCATAGGCGCCTTCCATGATCTCCATATGCACCCATGGACCCGCATCATTCGCTCCGGAAAACGCCATGACACGAAGGTTTCCGATACCTGCACTGATCTGTTGCGGCACAGCGGGCGCGATGGCTTTCATCACCGTATCTGCAACGGCGTTACCCGGACAGAACCGTGCGATTACCGGGGCCGGAAAGATCGGATTAGCGAGGCACCCTTTGGGTGCAAAGATCGTGATGGGCCGTGTCAGCCCGGAATTTTGCGGGATCGCCCCGAATTTGTCACTGTCCAACAAGATCGACCGAAGCGTCAGCCAAACAGCACAATCCACCGTCCCGACCAACGGCATGTTGATGGGTTTGTTCGGCGTCTGCGGCGCGGTGCCAGTTAGGTCGACGTGAATATCTGACCCCGTGATCGTGAGCTTGACCGCGATCGGCAATTCCTTAAGCGCAGGATCGTCACTATCGAGATAACCGTCGATGTGAGTGAGCGCCTGATACTCCCCGTCAGGGATCGCCGCGATTGCATCGCGCATCATCTTTTCGGAATAATCCAAGAGGTCTTCGTAGGCGCCCGTCACTGTGTCCAGTCCGTACTGGTCCAACAACACAGCAAACCGGTCGGCTCCGATCCGCGCGGCCGCGACCTGCGCTTCCATGTCGCCAACGACCAGATCCGCGATGCGGATATTGCTGCGCAGGATTTGCCAGACCGGCTCGACCTTCTTGCCTTCGTCATAGACGCGCACTGCCTTAAATTGCAGGCCTTCGGCATAGGCATCAACGGCATCAACGATCCCACAACTGCCGGGCGTCAACGCCCCAATGTCGAGATGGTGTGCTGTTGTCACCGAAAAGCCCGCCAGCACGTCCTGATGAAAGATCGGGACAACAAAGCCAACATCTGGCCCGTGCGACGCACCCGCATAGGCATCATTGTGCATGAACACATCGCCCGGCTTGATGGTGTCTCCGCGCCGTTCCAACTCGTGCAGGATACCGTCGATGTAGCCGGGGATCGGCCCCGATTGCAGCGGCGTGGACATGGTGCATTCACACAATTGTCGTCCCATGGCGTCGGTCAGCGCCGCGCCAAAATCCTCACTTTCGCGGATGATGCTCGAATAGCTCATGCGCATTAATTTGTGGCCCATTTCGATGGCGATATTTTCAAGCGCACCGTGGATCACGGCAGCGAGAAACGGATCAACTCTGGTCTGCATCTCAAACCTCCTCGCGGGTCATCAGAACGTTTGCAAACTTGTCCACCACATAGCTCCATCCCGGTGGAACCACGGTGGTGCTGTCAGTCTGAAGCAAGATTGCCGGACCGGTCATCGTCTGACCTGTTGGTAGGGATGCGCGGTCGAAATAGGGGGTCTCGTAGGTCTCAAGCGTATCGTCTACGCGGAACACGCAACTGCCCTCCCCGACAGGCTCCGCCCTGCCCGTACCCGATGCCAGCGGGGGTGCGCCGAGTTTGTCCACTTCGCCCAACCCACGGACCTTGACGGTCACGATCTCGATTGGGGACGCCTCGAATGCATGGCCATACTCTGCACGGTGGCGATCATGAAAGTCTTGCCAGACCTTTTCCAGCGCTGACTCGTCCAACCGACCATCAGGGAAGTCGATCTTCAATTCATAGCCTTGCCCGACATAGCGCAGATCCCCCTCGCGCAGCATCCGCCGTTTGGGCGTGGGTACCCCATCGCGCTCAAAAATATCGTTCAACTCGGCTTCCATTCCATCAAACAGCCCCGTCAGACGGGCGTGGTCCACGCTTCCCTTCACAGAGAAGGCCGTGCGGAGCGCATGATACTCAAGGTCCGCCGTCAGCAACCCGAGCGCAGAGGTGATGCCGGGATGTGGCGGGATCAGCACGCGGCGTACGCCAAGCATCCCGGCCACTTCAGCCGCATGCAGTGGTCCCGCCCCGCCAAAACCGCTCAGCGTGAATTCGCGTGGGTCGATGCCCTTTTGCACAGTCCGCGAGCGGATCGCGTTCGCCATGTTTGAATTCAGCACGGTTAGCGCCCCTTCGGCGGTCTCTTCCGGTGTGCGGCCCAATTCATCAGCCAGTCCCGTGATGACCTGGCGCGCGGCGTCGGCATCAAGCGTCATGTCGCCGCCAAGAAAATTCTGTGGTGCAAGACGGCCGAGGACGAGGTTCGCATCCGTCACCGTTGGGCGGTCACCGCCTCGACCATATGCGGCCGGGCCCGGATCGGCACCGGCGCTTTCGGGACCCACGTGGAACGCACCGCCACGGTCGATATAGGCGATCGAACCGCCACCTGCCCCGATCGTGTGAATATCAATCATCGGCAGCATAACTGGGAAACCCGCAATCGATGCAGAGCGCGCATCTGCTTCCGTCAGTCGACCATCAAGCACGATACCTATATCCGCACTCGTGCCGCCGATATCGAGAGTGATCAGGCGATCGGCACCGATATGGCTGCCTATCCAGGCACCGCCCCGTACGCCCGCTACCAAACCTGACAAAAGCGTGGATGCCGGTTTTTCTGCAATCATCTTAGGGGTCGCGACGCCGCCTGATGATGTCATGACATGTAGCTCACCCTTTAGCCCCTGAACGCTCAATTCGTCCTGAAGTTGGGTGATATAGCGGCGGACCTTGGGGCCGATAAACGCCGACATGGCGCCCGTCGTAAAGCGTTCGAATTCGCGGAACTGCGGGGCAACGTCCGAGGACGTCGTCACAAAGACATCGGGCATTTCATCACGTAGAATTTCCGCAGCACGTCGTTCATGCATTGGATTCACATAGGAAAACAGAAACCCAACCAGCACCGCTTCTACCTTCTCAGCGGCCAGCGTGCGAGCAGCCTGGCGCAGGGCATCTTCGTCCAGTGGGGTCAGTTCCTGACCCGTGGCATCCAACCGCCCCGCAACGGTATGCCGGTACCGACGCTTGATAAGTGGACGGTTCTGCCATGGCAGGTCCTGCATGATCGAATAATGCTGCGGGCGCTGATGACGGCCGATGTGCAGAACATCGCGGAAGCCTTCGTTGGTGATCATGCCGGTGACCGCGCCGTCATGCTCAAGCATGGCATTTGTTCCAACAGTTGTGCCATGAAACAGGGAATTGATATCGGATGCCCTGATGCCCGCCTTTTCGCAGATCGCCTTCAACCCGTTGACCACCCCGATTGCCGGATTTGCCGGAGTCGAAGACGTCTTGTGGACCGTCAGTTCCTGCTTTTCCAAATCAGCAAGGATCAGGTCGGTAAAGGTGCCGCCAACATCAACGCCCAGTACGATCATCCTAACTCTCTCCTTCGTTGTTACGAAAATATTGATCCAAATGGATGTATATGGCAAGAATTTTCTGTCGCGTCATCGCGCGCCAGCCAAACTATGCGAGGAAACGATTAATGAATGAGCAAGAAAAGCTGGATGTAATTTTTGAGTCGGACCTGCGGTATCTCATGCTGATCAGCTACATCGTGCTGGGCAACAACGCGGTCACGAACAAATTTATCGAACGAACGTACGAGATGCCTGTTCAGGCGTGGTCGGCCTTATTCGCCATCGTCATGTTCCCTGGCATTCGGGCAAAGGAAATCAGGCACTTGTTTCCACGCCCCCAGAACTCGATCAGTCGCGCAGCATCCTTGCTCGAAGCGCGCGGACTCATTGAGCAAAAGACATCGGCGGCGGATGGCCGGGAGAAAAAGCTGTTTGCGACGGAAACTGGCAAGGAACTGCTTACCGAAATTCGGGCGGTATCCGTCCTGCGGCAAGAAGAGTTGTTCGCACCCCTGAACGATGAGGAACGCGAGACATTTTTCCAACTCGCCCGCAAGATCGCAGCAGGCTCAAAACTCCTGCAGACCAAAACGATGGAAGATACGCTGCAGCACCGAAAAAGGAGCGAAAATAGAACTACCTGAGAAGCTGTTCACCAGCCCCGATTGATCCGACATCCCATCAGTGGAGTATCCCGGTACAACCGTCATTCGGACGGAGACGTCGTCCCGATCAACGGCCGAAAATACTGGCTCTGGCGGGCAGCGGGCGCGAGAAAGTGATGAGCCGGTTGAAATCGCCCCGACAGGAACAGAGATTTCTCGCCGCTCACAATCGGGCAAACACGATCTTCCGCCCCCGAAGCTATCAGATCTCAACAATCTCTTACCGCCACGCCAGGGCCCATGCCTTCGAACTCTGGAATATCCACGCAGCGGAAATGGCCACTTGAGAAGCCTAGGGTCGCTCTTCTCAATCACGCGAGGACAAGTTGGCAATGCCCGATCGTCGAGGTGCCGGTCATCGCAAGAACTGGGCATAGCCCCTGGAGTTTGTCACCTGACGACCTTGATGCGCCCAGCGCGCATACCTTGTAGTATCCCCGGAGTCTGCCATTGTCTGTTTCTCCTTTATACCCGTGTGGGGTATAAAGGAGAAAGTCATCCTTTGGATCCGAACAAATACGGAGAGCTGCCCTTGAAAGCGGATAAAGAGAAAACACTAGACCGCCTTTCACGGCTGGAAGGGCAAGTGCGCGGCGTTGCGGGCATGGTTGCGTCTGACCGGTATTGTATGGATATTCTGACTCAAACAGCGGCGATCCGGTCCGCGATTCTGGGTGTTGAAAAGCTCATTTTGGAGAATCACGCCGCGCATTGTGTCGAGACGGCGATCCAGAGCGGTGATCCAGTGGAACAGCGGGCAAAGTTCGTTGAGCTGATCCGGCTTTTGCAAAAAGCATCAAAATAACAGCGTAAATGGCGAGACAGAACGGCCTCCACAATCCCGGCGCGGGATTTGCCAGCATCCAGCCGACTGATATGTCGAATATCCCATGTCTCTCGGGCCATCGCGACCCATGCGCCGCAGCAACCACAAGTCGGGCTTTTAGTGACATACATGTTGCCGTGATCAGCCATGGGTGAATTGGTTGTCAGCATGGGCTATGCCAGCCCATCCAAAAGATGCCATGCCAAGGGCCAAGGTGACAGCGGGTGTGGAGGCCATCAGGATTTTGATTGGTTTCATTGAGGTTTCCTCTCAATAGATAAGCGCACGGGCAATGCCCGCTTTCATGTGATTGCAGATCTGATTGCTGCACCGATTAGAGGCACAGCAGGCATCACATTGCGCGGGGAGGATCGAGAAGTCCGGACGGTTCAAAACCGTTCAGAAGAAGACCGGATACACGGAGCACCTCCTCGCCCGGTGCAGGCGCATTGTCACCTGATGCTGCTGGAAGGAGAGCGGGAAAGGCATGGCAGGAGTGAGTGCGTTCGGTGCTGTCCTGACAACAGATAGGTTGGTCATCAACTATCGTTTCAGTCGGCGCATGACCGTGAGCCGATGCTGGCATGTGACCAGCTTCCATCGCCCCGGAGAACGATGCGGTAAAAGTCAAAACGACGACCAGTAGAAAACGAACCAAAGGCATGCGTTATACCTATATGGGGTATACATGGGTTTTCAAGTCGCAGGTTTGTTACTTGCTGGCGCTGTCGATCAGTGACCGTGCGCATCCTGACCAAGCGCCATCATCAAATGATGTGCGCGGTGATGATCCTGGCTCGCCATCAATCCATAGAATCCAAGTCCTTTGATACGTGCGACAACGGCAGGGGTGTCGCTGGTCAAACGCAAAGCGACACCTTCTTCTGTCTCTGACGCCGTAACCGTCCAGCGAACATCGCGGGCGAGCTGTGCTGCATGGGCAGGCACCATCCGCCGGAGTGTGGCGATGATTTCTGCATCACCGGTGGCTGTGGCTAAGACGCCACTCGGCCGGCTCGTTTCTTTGGCGACCGCGTCCGAGATCAGCCGATCCATGTCAACCAAATGCGCCCGGAGACCAGTCAGATCGACTGGGGACCAATCCGTTTCGGGGTCGGCCCCCAATACGCGCACGACTTCCGAGAGAGCGGCAAAAGCGCCTTGGCCGGGTTCCATCAGTTCGTTTCCAATCGTTGCCTGAACCTGCCCATGCGCTGAATGGTCCCAACCGCTGCTGTGTCCGGTATGGCTTGTCTGCGCAACGGCGAGTGTAGCGCCACCAATCAAAGCCGTTGCGCTGAGTAATATCCTGGTTCGCATCTTTGACAGCCCTTCAAAGTTACACCCTCAACCTATCGGACGCACATCTATTGACGTATGATCTCTCTTATGTGTGGCTGGATATATTTTTAAAAGACGCACCCATCCGCAAGATTGCAAAAGATACAGCGGTGTTCCGGCAAGAGAATCGCGTTCAATTCATCTATCTGGTCCGATCCGGTGTCGTCGCGCTGGCACACCCTATGACAGATGGTGTGCCACTGACACTGCATACGGCAACCGCCAACATGGGTTTGGCCGAAGCGTCGTTGTTTGCCCCGACCTATCAATGTGACGCAGTTGCGCGTACAGACGCCGAAGTTGCCACCCTACCCCGCACAGTATTCTTGAACGCCATTCGGATCTGCCCTGATATTGCGCTGAGTCTGATAGAGAGCCACGCAAAGGACGTGCAGACGTAGCGGGCGCGAGTTAACATCCTGCGACTGCGCCGGGTCGCAGAACGGTCGGACGCATGGCTGGATTTTCCTGGTGAGCCGTCCAAGGGCGATTGGATCAGTGTGGCGGAACAGATCGGCGTATCGCCACCTGCGCTTTACCGCGAGCTTGCACGGAGGCGGGGCTGAACGACCTGTTGCCGCCAGCAGCAAAAACGGCTGATTTATGGCACATTACTTAATCATCGGCCCCTTGATGTACTGATCAAGAGCGTCTGCGCCGTTTCCAGACGCATTATGCGCACCGATGCAAAGACGATGATCCCCAAGAACCTGAATGACTCGGCACTCTCCAGCTTTCCCGGGATCATCTGCATCAGTCAGCCGCGCCAGCTCTTCCCGAAGTCGTGAGAGGATGGCCATACGTCTGTCTACCGCAGCAAGCTGCTTTCGCGCAATCTCATGCGCAGGGGCACAGTCCTTCGCTGGGGCCTCCGCCAAAACCATCAGGTCGCCAATGTCATCCAGTCCGAAGCCAAGTTCCCGCGCGTGACGAAGGAAGGCCAGCCGTTCGAGGGCGGCTTCGTTGTAACGTCGCTGGCCCCCGGCGGTCCGAGCAGGTTGCGGGATCAAATCACGACTTTCGTAATAGCGGATCGTCGTCACCTTCACGCCTGTCCGGCGCGACATCTGCCCGATGGAGTATTCTTTCATGCTTGCCTCTTGAACCTACAGTCGCTGTAGATCGTATGTATCTGAAAAAGACTCGAATCGAAAGGAGCCGCACGTTTGGGCAAAGGCCATCATCACGTCGATCCGGACGCAGGGGATCGACGTGTCGTCGCTGCCGTTGCAGTAAATATGGGTCTGACGGTCGCGCAGATTGTAGGAGGCATTATCTCCGGCTCTCTCGCTCTGATCGCGGACGCACTGCACAACTTCTCGGACGCGATATCGCTGATCATCGCTTTCGGCGCCCGCAAGATCGCGCGGCGACCCCGTGATGCCGACATGACTTTCGGCTATGGCCGGGTCGAGGTCGTGGCCGCACTCATCAACTACACGACGCTGATCGTGATCGGCTTGTACCTGCTCTTCGAAGCCGCGATGCGCTTTGCCGACCCAAAGGATATCGAAGGATGGCTGGTCGTCATCATCGCGGCAATCGCGCTTATTGTTGATGCGGTGACGGCTGCGCTGACCTACACCATGTCCAAGTCCAGCGTGAACATCCGCGCGGCATTTCTTCATAATGTTGCTGACGCGCTTGGCTCAATCGCCGTGATCGTCGCGGGCACACTTATTCTGCTTTACGATTGGCGGCTGATCGACCCCATCGTCACCGTGATGATCGCAGGCTACATCCTGTGGCAATCGTTTCGTGAAATCGGACCCGTGATCCGCATTCTGATGCTCGGCTCTCCGCCCGAGATCGAAACGGGCGAGGTATTTGATGCCGTGCGCGGGGCAAAGGGTGTGACGGGCGTCCATCACGCGCATTTCTGGCAGATGGACGAAAATCGTGCGGCCCTCGATGCCCGTGTCGTCATTGCGGAAGGCCAATGGGCCAACGCCGACGCGATAAAGGACATGATCAAGACGATGCTCTCCGAACGCTTCGACATCGAACACACGACGCTGGAACTGGAATGCGCTCGCCACGCCTGTGATGAATAGTCTGACTTTGATGGCCGGGGGCATCAGGGAGAGCCAGGCAATTGACCAGTGTTGATCTTTCTGTCTTTGTTTGTGCTGCCCCGAACCGCCTCGCGCCAGATCGACCGTAAAAGTACGAAGCCGACATTGGTGCATCGCGCAGCATCGGCCAAAACTGAGTTCTGGCTAGGCCTTCGCCCCGCTGACAACGAACAGCTGGTGTCAAAAGACTGATCGCTCGCTGCGCCGCCCACGAACCGGTAAGATGCGGGCAAAGCCGACTTGTGCATATGCGGCTATTGCTGACGCAGCATTCTCTCTCATATGCAGCATTTTGTGTTCGGTAGTGCATTTCTTTCATCGAAGAAGTCATCAAGGAAGCCCGCTCCGGAGGAAATTGAAACCCAATTCATTGAATTTTCTAAGTTTCTTCGAGAGCTCAGCAAAGTGTGGCGCAGTTGCCAACTTCTTACACTGATGACATGTTAAATCACGCATGCGATCAATCGTGGTGTTTTGCTCTACGTTCTGTTGCCCGATTTTCTGCGATGATTTTGTTTATGATTTTTGTCTCGGAACCGACGATCTTGCGAGTGTTGTCCAGGCGCGCCCAGATCGCAAACGAATGGAAGAGCATTCAACCGTTCTTCTTCGGGACCGTCTTGCACTCTGGATCAAAGGCTGACGGCAGCCGTTTAGATGAGGATGTTACCCAGTCTGCATTTGCAGGCAAGGTGCTTGTCCACCTGAGGATGCAAGAGTTAAGCGGCAGTTGCATCTTCCACTTGCGCGCCCTGAAACTGCACAACGAACGTATCGATTTCGCCTCTGGTCTCGAGCAGACATGCTGCGGTCGAGAGCGCATCCGCAACAGCAGCTGAAGTAGCGGACACAGATATCTCGCGCCAATTGCTTTGCGTTGGTTGTCCGGTACGAGGATCAATAATATGCCCGACCCGCGCGTGTTCATCGAAGGTTGTGCCAAGAGGCGCGGAAGTGGCAAGTGCTCGTGCGTCAAGGGTGACTTCGCCGCCTGCGGCTAAGGTGACGGGCCAGGCACGTCCCGATGGATGAATCCCAAGTGCGCGAAATTCGCCTGTATCAATCAGAACGTTTGTTAGGCCTTCATCCATCAGCATTTCGGCCACACGATCCGCGATATAGCCCTGTGCGATCCCATTGAGGGTGAGTGCCATTTCTGGATCAAGTATGATAGCAGATGTACCGATGCGCACCCTCTCCCATCCGGTTTTCAGGTAGGCTCGGTTGATCTCACTTTTTTCGGGTAACATACCTAACGCGGAGGCCTCGGCGTAACAGGCCCAAAGTGGCTGGATCGTTGGGTCAAATCTCCCTTCGCTGACACGATGTACGGCCCCTGCGATTGAAAGACATTCGAGCAGTTCAAAAGGCGGAAAATCCAACCGGCCTGCGCCGTTCAATTGCATCAGACTGCTGTTGGGGCGGTACAGGCTAAAGATGTCTTCAAGCCGAGAAATCTCAACCGCAATTCTTTTGCTGATGGCTTTGGCGTCAGGGTGCGCCAATCTCAACGTTGCGCGCGCGCCCAGAGCGATGCCCCGCCAAGTATATAGAGGCTCAGCCACGCTCTCATACGGAAACGCGAGGGCAGCGGCACTGATGGTGAGAAAACGACGACGGTTTATCATGGGATCAATCTCCTGATGTGCGCGCCAGTTTGCGCAAGCGTTCTTCGAAATCTGCGTCATCGCTGTCGCCGTCAACAATAACAGGAGCCAGCACCGCCGCGTCGGGTATCTGCGCCAGTCGCATCACCTGCCCGCCATTCTTCACGGCAAACGAATTTGCCTTTGTGACATCCGCAAAGGGCACAATTTCAGGGGTGCCCATCCCGCCTAAGACGCGGCTACCCACAACAAAATGCGCGGCGTCGGCAGCGATCCAGTTTGTGGTGCCGGGGTCAGACCATGTGACCCCTTGCGCGCCCATATCATTGACCCAGATCGCCAGAACCTCATGGGTCTGTTCGGGCAACCGGGTGTAGGCAACAACGTCGCGCACCTGACTGAAAAACAGCGGCATTTGTGTAAGCCCGCCCAGGTGTGCTTGAGCTTTGGGGCCGTCATGCTCAAAGACGCTCATCTGACAGAAATGCCCGACCGCTTCGACGCTAAGCGGAAGAGGGGTCGTATCCTGAGCTAATTCCTCTTTGCAGCCGCTCAGCGTTAAAAGGGCGAGGATGCTCAACAAACGGATCATGGTTCAACCTTTCTGAACGCCAGCGTAGCAAGACCAAGAGCCACGATTGGCCAGACCAGAATTGACAAAAGCGATTGCCAAAGCGCGATAGACGCCGCAGCTCCCCCAATGCCCGACGACACCGCTGTGGCCTGTGAGGCAGTCAGGTTGAACAGACGGAAGGCATCCGCAGGATTGGCAAGTAGTGCGGCTGGGAACACTTGCGTCGTGAATGTGCCACCGTCATCGGCTACCACAGCAGCCAAAAGGGCCAGATCGTAAAGCACGACCAGGCCTAGCCAGAGCCCGATTGCCAGCCCCGCCGCACCAGACGTACGGCGCGACAGCGATGACAGCGCATAACCGATACCCAAAAAAGTGGCTCCCAAGAGGATCGAAGTCCATGTCAACCGCCACAACGCGCCGGCCCCCGAAATTGAAGTAGGATCGGTTGGGACCGCAACCAATGCCGCTGCGCCGTAACCTGCAACCAAAGCGATGACCAGAATGCCTGTGTGTGCAAGGAGCTTGCCCGCGATAATCTCCCAACGTGCGACGGGATAGGTAAGCAGCAAAGGCAATGTGCCGCGTTCAACCTCACCTGCGACGGCGTCGAAGGACATTAGCAATGCCACCAAGGGCACCAGATAAACCGAAAGCGAAGTGAGAGACGCCACCGTAATGGAAAGACGGTCCGCCCCTAGTCCCCCACTTGGGGCGGATCCAACCGCCGATAAGACCAACGAAAAAACCACCATCAGAACCACCGCGATCAGAACCCAGCGGTTGCGTCGCGCTATATGGGATTCGTAGACGGCAGCGGCAAAAATTCGGGCGATCATTGGCCGTCCCTCCGGCTGAAATGACTATAGATGTCCTCAAGGCTAGGCGGGATAACGTCGATATCTGCCACCTTGCCTTTCAGCCCCGCAACATGGGCGAGCGTTTGGAGTTTTTGATCCTGTGCGCAGGTGACATGAAGGTTGCCATCCACCTGAATGGCATTGGGTAAGGCCGCGAGGATCTCGGTATCGTAGCCATTGATCGCGGTGATGTGGATCGAAACGGGTAAGGCGGCCTTACGGCGCAGATCGTGCAGCGACCCTTCGGCAACAATTCTGCCACCTGACAAGATCAACAGTCGGTCGGTGCGTGCCTCGACCTCGGTTAGGGCGTGGCTGGACAGCAAGATCGCTGCGCCCTCAGCGGCCAGCCCGTCCAAAAGTTCGTAAAAGTCGCGCCGCGAAACGGGATCCAGACCGCTGGTGGGTTCGTCCAGCACCAAGAGGCTGGGATGCCCGATCAGCGCTTGCGCCAACCCGACCCGCTGCCGCATGCCTTTGGAATAGGTGCCGATCCGTCGCTTGGCCGCATCTGCCAAACCGACCCTGTCGAGCAGTGACATCGCCCCCGAAGTAAGCTGACCGCGCAAGCGCAGGTAAAAAGAGATGTGCTCCAATCCGGTCACGGCGGAATGGAAGGTGGCATTTTCCGGCAGATATGCGACCTTAGCGCGTGCCGCGGGATCCCCAGGGGCTGAGCCACAGACTGAAAGCGCGCCGCTATCGACTGCGACCAAGCCCAGAATAATCTTCATCAATGTCGACTTTCCTGCGCCATTATGGCCAAGCAGCGCCACCCTCTCACCGGGGGCCACATCCAAGGACACATCAGACAGGGCCTTAACCCCGCCAAACGCCTTAGTGAGACGAGAGATCGTTAAGGTCGAAGTCATCTGCTTCTCTTTCAATCCAACGCTTGGCCACGTCTGCCTCCATTGCGAGGTACTTCTTTGGGACTTCCACAGTGGGCGCGGTCATCAGCGGCGCACTGTCCAAGACGCCACCGGGCAGCGTGGCGGGAAAACTGGATTGTCCCCATCGGATCATCTGCACCACAGGCGCTCCGGTCAAAAGGGCGGCTGCCGGCTGGGACCAAAGGATGTGATCCATCAGGTCGTTGGGGCGAAACGGGCTGTCGGCGATGCCGTCACCATCCAGATCAAAACTTGCATGATCAGACCAGTAATTGCCCCGACCTTCAAAGCTCCATTCAACGTCGCGCGTGCCTACATATTTTACCTGCGTCCGGTTTCCCAGAAACGCGTTTCCTGTCAGCACATTGCGCTCAGAACCCGCAGTGAAATGAATGCCGATATTGCAACCTTCAAAGCGGTTGCCATAAATCAAGTTCTTGTGCGCATTATAGATGAACGTACACCGATCCGCTCCGCCGCGCACCAGATTACCCGAAACATCTGCGTTATTGGCAAAGTTCAGCATGACACCGTGACTGCGGTCGGAAAGGCTCAGGTTATCTTTGATGACGACCTTGTTGGAGAACATAATGGCGTAACCAAGATGGTTTCCAATCGACACATTGCCGGAAACTTCGGAGTCGTTCGTATACATGTAGTGCACGGCAAAACGCAGGTCGCGGAACACGTTATTGCGGTAAATCCCTTTGCGAGATGTATTGGAGAATATACCATCACGACCCCAACGGACCGTGTTGCCTTCGACGATAGTGCCGGGTGAATTCCAAACATAAATCCCGTTGCCCCGGTCATTCATCCGTGGCTGCTGTGTGCCTTTGATCGTATTGTTGCGCACTTGGGCATCATGGCCTCCGTGAACATCCACGCCATGCAAGTTGCCCAACACTTGGTTATTGTTGATAACCGCGCGGTCAGCATTTCTGAGGATCTTAACTCCAGCATCCGTATCTTGGCTGTTTAGGCCTGATCCGGTCACGGTGAGGTTTGATATCGTGACATCTGGGGCGTCAATGCTAATGACTGTGCCAACGCCCTGCCCGTCGATCACGGCTTCATGGCTGCCAGTCAATGTTAGTGGACGGTCAATGACAACCGAGCCTGCGTGCAGACCCGGTTGCAGAACAAGCACATCGCCGGGATTGGCATCGGCGATGGCTGTGGCAAGCGCGCCCTGCCCAGCTGCCACCTGCCGCTCGGCTGCCCAAAGGGGCAGTGCAACCAGAATCGACAGCATGACGGTCAGGACGCGCATCATCGTCAGCTCGCCCTTGGCTCGACAAACATCCGGCCGCGCATCTCCATGTGGAGCGCATGGCAGAACCATTGACAATAGTACCAGTAGACACCCGGCTGCGCTGCCACGAAGGTGACAGACGATGTCGCCTGTGGCCCGACCTCCATTGCGACACCGTGGTTGCCCATGGTGAAACCGTGGGTCAGATCGTCAATGTCATCAAGGTTGGTTACATAAACTGTCACCTCGTCATCTTGCTGCACTGTGAATGTCTCAAGCGAGAAACTTGGTGCGTTGCTGGACATATAGACACGCACTTTGTTGCCGTCGCGAATGACGGTGTCCTGCCAATCGTCCAGATCAATACCGTCTGCTTCAGCCTGCGTGCGGGCATCCGCCCACATCGGATCATTGCGATCCCAGACTGATTTAGGATTTAGCTTCGAAGGGGCGACGATGATTGAATCGTGCGGTTCCGCAAACGTCGGGCCGTCGTGGATCAACGTCATCTCGTCACCATCAATCGCGAACAGCTGCTCGTTTTCAGGTTTGAGAGGACCAACATTAAGGAACCGGTCTTTTGAAAACTTGTTCATCGTCAGATAATATTTGTCCGATGCGTCCAGTGTTTCGCCCATAACAGTCGAGTTGTGTCCGGGCTGGTAATGCACGTCTTTTTTGGTCCGGATAGGATCGACCTCTTCGCCATTATAAAGCTTGATCGCGTCCTCAATGTTCCATTTGACCACCTGACTATCGAGGAACAGTGTTGTGTAGGCGTCGCCCTTACCATCAAAACAAGTGTGAAGCGGCCCAAGTCCCAATTCGGGTTCTGCAACCACAACACTGCGCGGATCGGCATCGTCGTTGAACACCGCGTCCAGTTTGCGCACGTCGATGACCGATACGGTCGGCGACAATTTACCTGCAATGCACAGATGAATCTTGTCTGGTGCCATGTTGCAACCGTGCGGGTTGTTCGGGATCGGGATATAGCGGGTATACTTGTTTGTTGTCCCCTTGCGTCCGTCCAGAACCTTGACGCCGTTCAACTCGATGAAATCACCCGCGGCGATGCCAGCTTCGATCTCTTTGATGTTGAACACGACAACGTGGTCCATGTCGGCTTCGGTCATGTCGGCAAGGGTCATCCCCATTTCCGAATTATATGAGGTCGAGAAGGCGTATTTGCCCTCATAGTCACAGTCAGTGTTATCGAGGTTACCCGACACCATCACCTGCCATGCCACTGTCATCTCGTCGGCATTCACAGCCGTGTAGAAGTTCACATACTTCTCCGGCTCATCCAGAATTTGACCATCGTTGACCATCGGCACTTCGTCTTCACCATTACAGAATACATAATCAGTGCGGGGCCACTTTTGCGGACGAAGGCCATGAATTGCTTTGGCGTTGGGAATCTCGATAATCTTGTCGCATTTCATCACATCACAGCGCACGCGCGCGACACGCGTGTTGGCCTTGTCGTTCATGAACATGAAGCGGCCATCATATTTGCCTTCTGTGAAGGACATATGAGGGTGGTGCAAATCGCCGTTCGGCGGGAATTCAAGACCGTTGGCGGCAAGGTAGGCTTTGGTCTTGGGCAACAGCCCCTCGGTCAAGATTTTCTTGGATTCATTTGTGATGCCCCACCCCGTTGCGGAACAGGTGTTGAAAACAGGAACGCGCATTAATTCACGCATGGACGGGACGCCAAGGATACGCATCTCGCCGCACTGGCCCGAAGACCAAAAGCCGTAGAATTCATCAAGCTGACCGGGGCCAACTTCAGCACCTGCGGCTGCCCTGGCGCTTGTGGTTGTTGCAAGTGTTGCCCCTGCCACCGCGCCACCAGTGAGCATGGCACGACCGCCCCATGTACCGGCAAGGGCGGCACCGCCTGCCGTGGCACCCAGAAGGGCCCTGCGAGAGATTGGTAGTTTGTTATCCTCTGACATGTCGTATCCTTTCATGTTGTTGGGATTTTGAGCTTTTGATTGGGGTGCCCGACAAACCGCTCAAGGTCTGGACCAGCACTGTCTTTTGCTCGCCGCTTCATTTTTTTGATGACGACGGGACAGGTTGTTTCTGATTGGTAGAGCACCTGACAATGCAGACAGTTGATGCATTCGTTCGGGTTGATCTCACCCGTCGGATGAATTGCTTGGACGGGGCATTGATGGGCGCAGGTCTGGCACGGGCTGCCACATTCCTTGTACCGCTTGAGCCAGTCGAACATCCGCAAGCGTGCCGGGATGGCGAGTGCCGCGCCCAAGGGGCATAGATAGCGGCAAAAGAACCGCTCGACGAATAGCCCAGCGATCAGCAGAGCAGCAAGATAAGCCACGAATGGCCATGCGCGTACAAAGTTCAGGATGATCGCCGTCTTGAACGGTTCAACCTCCGCCAACCGTTCGGCCTGTTCGATGCTGGTCAACGAGACACCAAATAGACCAAGGAAAATCATATACTTGAGGGGCCACAGACGTTCGTGCAGGCCCCACGGCAAGGTCCATTGTGGAATGCGCAATTTGCGCGCCACCTGGTTGAGCAATTCTTGAAGCGCACCGAAAGGGCAAAGCCAACCGCAATAAGCGCCCCGACCCCAGAACAACAGCGCAGCCGCCACCGAGAACCACAGGATAAAGGTCAGCGGATCCAGTAGAAATGCCTGCCAGCTGAAGCCGGAAACAAGCGAGCCAAAGAGGGCCATCAGGTTCACCACCGACAGCTGCGCATTGGAAATCCAACCCAGATAAACAAGCGTTACCGTCAAGAACCCGATGCGGAACCAGTAGAATGCGCGCTCGTTACGGACCGCAAAAGTCTGGAAAAAGAACACTCCTGTGAGGACAGTCAGCATGACGCCCAGGACAAGAATCTCGATCTTCTTGTCCAGCCAAATCCGTTTCCATAGTGCCTGCTGTGCATCCAGCTCGGTCTGAGATGTAACAACCACGACGCTGTCTGGAATCTCCGGCGCGGGCAGCGGTGCGATGGAGCGGATGTACTTTTGCGGCAATTGGTAGCCCAGATCGAAAGTCGTAAAAACCTTCTCGATCGCCCCGACTTCGCGCTGCACCAAGAGTTGTATGCGGAACGGTTTGGTTGGGTCAAAACCGCTGTCAGCTGGAATTTTGAACAGATCCGCTTCTGCAAACACGGGCGCGCCATCGGCGGCAATAGTGTTTATACGTTTGTGCATCCGATCTCGGAAGCGGACCGATACATCATCCTGAATTAGGAATATTCGATCAAAAATACCGCCGCGCACATAACCAGAGCCCTTAAAAGAATAGAGGCCGCGGCCCATAATCGCGACCGCATGATCGCCCTCTTCCAGCCAATCTTGCACATTTGCCGCAACCTCATCCCCCAAAATTGTGCGCCCAATCGCGGGCTGCGAAACGAGTGCTACTTGCATCTCAATGAATGTTGTTTCGGGTGCTTCGGTCAGGACGCGTTTGCCTGCACGTTCGTCTTCCATTGCGGCGAATGCGGCATTGATCTGACCCACATCCAGCGAGAGACGGCGCAACGTGCCATTGCCTTCCAACGTCATCCAGTCCGGCGCTGCTTCTGCGTCAGGGTTAATCTCGAATTGCGGACCTGCGCTTGGTTCGTCAACCACGAGGCCCCCCAATCCAAGTTGGCGGGCAACTTTAAGACCGGCGCGCACAATTGAATCATCGATCACCATGATCGTCACGGTCGCGCCTGAAATGATATCAAGCTGGTGGGCCGTGCCGCCCGACTCCGCTTCCGCCACCAGATCAAGACCACGGTAATTCGCCACCAAAGCCTTTACCTTGGAGTCTGGAATGCCAATCAACACAATCGGTTCGGAGTGCTTGACGAGTTCCACGCCAATGACTTGAGCGGCGTCATCAATTGCCACCATTGTGTGGATCGGTTTGCCGGAATACCCGGTGGTCGAAACAAAGTCCGACGTGACGTAAGCCCAGCCTATCCCATTTCCGGCCTTTAGAACCTGAACAACGGGAATATCGGGATGAATATCACCAAAGGAGTCGGCCCCGTCGCCCAGTTCGGAAGCAGTGAGATCCGGCAACAGTTTTGAAAGTACTGTATCGGCTGCAACAGGAAGCCCGGACAAGAGCAGCGCCGCAAGCATCGCCATAAATTTAAGGAGGGATAGTAGGATCTTCATGCGTTGGCGTCCTTAAGCAAAGATCGCCCATCGCTGCGCATCATTCGGCCGCCTGCTGAACAATCAAATGTGATCAGCCGAGGCGTAGAAGACTGCACAACCGGAGGGCCACGCGGCGCGGGGTAGTGGTTTCGTTTGTTGATGATCGGGTTTTGAGCAACGGAGTGCACCACCTCCATGTCCAAACGGACCAAGGACGGAAAGGACGACCACGTTGGAGGGCTTGAAGCACCGACGCTTTGACAGCATCTCAGGCAATCGGGGCAGTTTTGCGCTGGCTCAACAGGGTTCCCATCGGCATCGAACGACAGGGTCGCTTCAACACCATCCGCGCAAATTTTCATGGAGAAGACTGCGCCACCTCCGACCTGTGCCATACTGACAGTGCCGTACATTGCCACCGACAGCGACAAAAAAAGGCTGAGAACAATGGTGAATGCGTTTCTCATGGAGACGCTACTAACGCAGAACCAATCGAAGCGACTTGACCAAACACAAGAACGAAGCGAAAGATTTTGTTTTTCAAAGGTGAGTATTGCCCAGTAATCCACTCCTTCGCGCTCATAGACCGCTCAAACTCTCTTCAAATCGAGCTTTGGCTTTTTTGGGCATCTTTCCCGCGAGGAAACTGTCAGCGTCGGCAGCTTCATCACCGACCGCGATGACCATCACCATGCCCATGCCCCAGTGCGGCTTGCATTTGACGCCATAGAGTCCGGGCTCTGTTAATGTAATGTCGAACTCTTCGTTGATCTTTCCTGCAAAGGATGTCGCTCCGCTCGGGATCATGCCCTTGACAGACTCAGCGTTATGACCTTTGTCAGCCGGAATAAATTTGACGAGGTCACCCGCTGCGATGCGCAGCGAGGCTGGCTCAAAAACCATTGTGCCGCTCTCACCCTTGTTCAGCATTTTTACTTCGAACGTTTCGGCAAGAACTGCGCCACCCATGAGAGCTGCGAGCGCGAAACCAGTCACCACAGTGCGAATCATGATATTTCCTTTCAAATCGTGTGGTTCGTTGACCTAGACCTAGCGAAATGGCGCTATGGAACGTTGTGCTAGGACAAACTCCCTTGCGGTTCTTGCATGTCGACGGAAGACTGAAAATCGGTGGCGTTTACTCCAGTTATCGTGGCACAACGCTTGGTATGAACGAGATATCGCCACGCAAAACGCTACCGCGGCTGGACGAGAGCCTGTTGACGCATTTGCCGCCGTTGTCCAAACTGGACCGGCGCGACATCCGCAAAATTCTCGACCAGGCAACGTCGCGCCGCTTCGAGGAAGGCGTTGCGATCTTCGATGAAGGTGCCCCTGCGGAACGCTTTTTCATGTTGCTTGATGGATATGTCCGGGCGGTCCGCATTACTGCCACCGGTGAACAGGTTACGGCGCTTCATATTCCCGCCGGGCAACTCTTGGGCATCGCCAGGGCCTTCGGCCGTGATACCTACCCCGCTACAGCCCTGACCGCGACAGAGTCCATCGTCCTGAGTTGGCCCACGCACCTTTGGGATACGTTCTCGTCGGACTATGAGGGCTTTGCAACTGAAACCTACAAAACCGTCGGCACCCGGATGGGTGAAATGCACAATCGGATTGTCGAGATGGCGACCCAGCACGTTGAACAACGCGTGGCGAATGCGCTTTTGCACTTGGTCAATCAGACGGGACGAAAGGCACCGGATGGGATTGAAATCAATTTCCCGATCACGCGACAAGACCTATCCGAACTGACCGGGACTACACTGCATACTGTAAGCCGCTTGCTCAGTTCTTGGGAAAATCGCGGCTTGGTTCAGAGCAAACGCAAGCGCATAAAAGTAACCGACCCGCACGCGTTGGTGGAGATTAGTCAAGCATAGCGCGCTTCAGGCGCTTGTAGCTTCTCGCAGTTCTGCAAAAAAATCGCTTTCGCTAAGATTGTATTCCGCACAGGCGTCCACAATCGTATGGAACGGGCTGATCAAGCAGCCGACGCAGAGCATCTTATGACGTAGAAACACCGGTACCGTATCCGGCCAACGCTCTATCAGCTCAGCGAACGGCAAATCGGGGTCGTCCAGTCCGGGGTGTCGCATGGGCCTCTCCTGATGCGTTGAGCTTAGACCGGAATGTCGCCCAAACGTTGCGTTGGCACAAACTCGAACGCAGCTTTTATCAGTAATGTAGTTTCAAGCGTTCGCTCCTCGCGAAGGACTGTCTGAAGCATGTCAATCAAGAGGGGAGCGACCTCCTCAATGCCTCAGTCAGATACGTTCAAAGGACATTGCCAAGTTGTTTCGCTGGTATGATCAGACCATTTCGCCATCAGGAACAACCAACCCAGTATGTTGCGCCTGCAAGGCTTCTGGCTCCCTCGCGAAATCCTCGTGTACGCTGTTTGGGCTTACTACCACTTCGCTATGAGCAGCGCCGACGTCGAAGACTTGCTGGTTGAACGGGGCGTGATTGTCAGCCGGGAAGCGATCCGGTTGTGGGACAAATAACTTGGCCCGCATTTCGCAGATTACATCCGGCGCGATCGCCTTCGTCCCAACAACAAATGGGACCTTGACGAGGTCGTTTTCCCAATTCGAGGCAAGAAACACTGAGTTTGGCGCACCATCGACGCGAATGGGGACGTCCTCGATCTTCTCGCGCTAACGCGACGAAACGCCGAGCAGCGGAGGGGTTTTACCAAAGGTTTTCCGCAAAACACAACGTGCACACACAACTGCCCTGAATTGACACACCTTGCTGGCTACTGTTCACTTTCAACCTGATGTCGGCTTTGCTCAAACAGCAAATCCTTCGATCACCTAGGGAGGAAATTTGATGCGTACATTATCAATGGCGATAACTGTCTGTCTCGCCGCGGGCCCGTTGATCGCCCAGGACGTTGAGCTGCCCAAGCAGCTGACTTGGACGGCCTACGGCACCGGATCGGCGGGATACAACCAATCAGTCGCTATCGGTGCGGCTTTGCAGGAAGCAAACGGCGTTAACCTGCGCGTTTTGCCCGGCAAGAACGACATCGCCCGCACCGAACCCGTGCGCCAAGGCAAAGTGCAGTTCTCGGCCAACGGTGTTGGCGGGTCTTTCATGGCCCAAGAAGGCGTGTTTCAGTTCGGAGCGGAAAATTGGGGTCCACAGCCTGTACGTGTGCTAGCAGCCAACAATGGCGGCGCTGTCGGGCTGACACTGGCTGTCGCGGCTGAAGCCTGTGAAAAGGCCGGCAAGTCAGGTTGCGATGGCTTCACCTATGCTGACCTCAAGGGCATGCGTGTCGCTTGGGTAAAGGGTGCGCCGGCGCTCAACGTGAACAACGGCGCCTATCTCGCTTATGGTGGCCTAACATGGGACGATGTTGAAAAAGTCGAATTCGGCGGCTTTGGTGACAGCTGGGCTGGCATGATCGACGGCAGTGTTGATGCGGCGTTTGCCTCGACCAACTCTGGCCGCGCTTATGAAGCGGCCTCTGGCCCACGCGGTGTTTACTGGCCACCGGTTGATGCAGATGACGCCGAAGGCGTGGCACGGATGCAAGCGATCGCGCCATTCTTTGTGCCAATGACAGCCACAGTCGGCGCCAACATCGACGACACAGACGGCGTCGCGACTGCGGGCTACGCCTATCCGGTCCTGATGACCTATGCTGTGCAAGACGCCGACCTGACGTACAACATGACCAAGGCAATGGACGTGTTTTTTGACAGCTACAAGGGCAACGCCCCGGGCATCAATGGGTGGGCGCGTGACAAGCAGAACTTCATGTGGGTGGCCCCATACCACGAAGGCGCGATCCGGTATTACAAGGAAGCCGGTGTATGGAGCGACGAAGCACAGGCGCACAATGACAATCTGATCGCACGCCAGGCAGCACTGATGGCCGCTTGGGACGAGCTAAAGGCCGAAGCGCCCGACAATTGGGAAGAGGCATGGGATGCCAAGCGCCGCGAAGCTCTTGAAGCTGGTGGTTTTGCCGTCGTTTTCTGATCCGGTTCACACCTACTGATCGGCGGGTCTTCGGGCCCGCCTGAGACCTATTGCCCGAGTTGGTTTCGGGCCAACCTCAACGAGACAGCAATGACAGAGAAAAGTGGCGCGACCGATCGTGGCAGTTCAGCAATCGAAGCTGAACGCGTCGTAGAGCGGATGACTTTTTCTGGCCCAGCACGTTGGGTGATCATTCTGTTCACTTTGTTCGCTATCGCCATTGCCGTTAACCAGCTCTTTAATTTGCGGATTGGCGGGTACTCTCTGCTGGAAGGCATGTATCTTTATGTTCTCGCGGGACTTTTCCTAAGCCTCACCTTCGTGACTTTCCGCGCTTGGGGTCCGCCATCATCGCTTGTGCCGTGGTATGACTGGCTGCTGGCCGTGGCGACAATTCTGATCACCGGTTTCTTTGTGGTCACCGCCGGAGACAGCCTTGATGGCGGGTGGGAATACGCAGCACCCCCTAAGGCCGTTTGGGCCTCAATAGCCCTCTATGTACTGATCCTCGAAGGAACGCGTCGCGCGGGTGGTCTCGTGCTGTTCAGCATTGTGTTTGTGTTTTCGCTCTACCCGACGTTTGCCGAACATGTGCCTGATCCCCTCAACGGCTTCACCCAACCCTTCACCGACGTGATCCCCTACTTCATGATCTCGTCAGAGGCGTCGTTCGGTATCCCGATGCGGGCGTTCGGCAACCTTGTGATCGGCTTTATCCTTTTTGGTGCGGTCCTGCAGTTCACCGGTGGGGGCAGGTTTTTCAACAACCTCGCGATGGCCCTTGTCGGCGGCTATCGTGGTGGGGCCGCCAAGGTTTCGATCTTTGCATCGGGCTTTATGGGATCGATGTCGGGTTCCGTTATATCCAACGTGCTGACAACCGGCGCAGTCTCCATTCCCGCGATGAAAAAGACAGGTTTCTCGGCCCGTTATGCTGCGGCAACTGAGGCCTGCGCCTCGACGGGTGGGGTCTTGATGCCGCCGATCATGGGGGCCACGGCCTTTGTCATCGCCTCATGGCTCAGTCGCCCATACGTCGAGATCATGCTGGCGGCTGCGATCCCGTCGCTGCTCTATTTCTTCGGCCTGTTCGTGCAGATCGACGCCTATTCCGCGCGGCGTGGCCTCAAGGGGCTGCCTAAAGTCGACAGGCCTGCCATCCTGCAGACGCTGCGCCAGGGCTGGCTCTATATCGCCGTTTTTGCGCTGTTGATTTTCCTGATGGTGGTCTTTCGTTGGGAGAAAACCGCACCGTTTTATGCTGTCACCCTGTTGCTTCTGGTCAATCAGTTCAACAAGAAGGACCGCGTTTCTTGGCAGGGGTTCTTAAACATCATTGTCTCTGTCGGGCGCACATTGTCCGAGCTTGTCGCGGTCTTGCTCGGCATCGGTATGATCGTAGGTGCGTTTCAAGCGACAGGTCTGACGGGGCCGCTGGCCAATGAGTTGGTGCATATGGCTGGCAACTCACTACCGATGCTCCTGATCATGGGCGCTGTAACCTCCTTTATCTTCGGCATGGGAATGACGGTGACGGCCTGTTACATCTTCCTGGCTGTCGTCCTTGCGCCGGCGCTTGTGCAGGCGGGCCTGAACGAGCTCGCTGTGCATCTCTTCATCCTTTATTGGGGCATGGTAAGCTTTATTACGCCACCCGTTGCCTTGGGCGCGTTCGCCGCCGCCTCTATGGCTGGTGCCAATGCGTTCAGGACCGGGTTTGAAGCGATGAAACTGGGTGGTGTGATCTATGTGATCCCGTTCTTCTTCGTTCTCAATCCGGCGTTGATCGGCCAGGGCCCACCGATGCAGGTCGCGATTGTATTGGTTTGCGCGCTGATCGGTGTTTGGTTCCTTTCGGCCGCGTTGCAGGGGTATGTCAGCTTCGTCGGCCCCCTGAACTCAAGTAGCTTCAGCACGTTGATGCGGCTGACGTTGTTCTTTGCCGGCTTGCTCGTTGCCGCACCAATTGGTGGGATTCTCGGGCTTGGCCACGCTGCGTTGACCTTTGTGGGTCTTGCAATCGCGTTGCCACCGCTCGTAGTTGCTTGGCACGCGGGACAAATGCCAAGGGGAGTGCAGTGAAACCAACGGCTTCGGCAGCGTCGTAACGGGTACCGCAAGGTTAGTGCACGGGCAATTCTATCGTAGGTTTGTTTGAGTGTGGGTCTGTTTGCCAAGCGAATTTAGGCGTTGTCCTTAGGATTGGTGGATGGGTAGCAGGGTAGTTTCGCAGAGTCTTTGATTTCAGTTGCGTTACCAGGTGTGCCGAGCCACATTCCGCACTTCCCCGAGTCCAAGCCAGGATTGAAGCGTTGGTAAGGTGCAAGGGCGCGCAGCACCCGAAATCCGTGGTTCTATACGCCGCGTGTTTCTACGTTCGCCTTTGAGACACTTCCCCGACCATTCGGCGATAAAGCGACAACCCGCTACTTTGACATTTCCGTCATGTACCGCCGGAGCGTTTCGGCACCGGTTCGAAAAACGCCGCACTGCCGGATTTCAGCATCTTCATTTCCTCGGCGACGGCTTTGCGCAACTGGGCGTTGACCTGAACGCCGTAGGATTTGAACAGCGCCGAAAGCTGGGCCAGCGAGGAAACACCGAACATGTCCCGAACTTCCTTGATCGCAAAGGCCTGCATCTGTTTGGCTTGAAGCCTTGCCGTTTTTGCGGGGTCACCCTGATCTTCTACATTGATCTTGATCGCACCCTTACGCAACGCCAGAAGCCCGTCCGCTGTTTCGCTTTTCAAAGAGGAAACCGACGTCGAAATGCCAGGTACCTTGGCGTCAAAGGCTATTGCGGTTGGCGTCGCCTCTTTTGATTTCTGGTCCAGCAGAATCGCCGCATCGAACAGCCGATCCATGTATTTCGAACATCTATAAAACCCCGATCCGGGCAGATCCTCGTCGGCATAATGTTTGAGATCCTTGATCAGATCGCCAAGCTGTTCATTGTAGGACTGAAGGCAGGAATGCAGGCTCAACCCGTCGCGACGTTTCTTGCGTTCTTCTTTGACGATTTTGTCGAATTCGCCCTCTGGCATTTCATTCCAATTCGGATGTTTTTTCTTCATCTCGCTTTCCACCGCCTGAGTGGCCTCCACGATGTGCTTGAATGGCCCTTCGGCGTGGTAGGCCTCGTTGGCAAAGAATACCGCGTCAGCAAACAGGTCCTTTGCCCGGGCGATCTTGCCGTTCAGTTCTTCCTGAACCTTGGGATCGGGCGGTTCGCCCAGTGCGGCCCGCAACTCGTCGATTTCCGACTGCAGCATTCGAACTTCTTCTGTCGCGTTGACGTAGATTTCGTTGTTCACTTCCAGAAGGACTTTTTCGAACATGTGCCCTTCCAAGGCGTGGGCGGCATTCAGGAGTTTCTTCATAGACGCGGCATCAATACCCTGATCGGCCGCCCGGAGCGCGTCATTGACCATCGTCAGCGCTGCCTCTTCATCCTCGCCCCGGGTCTTCTTTTCGGTCAGCATGTCGCGGGTTTTAATCAGAATGTCGTGCTGCGCCATCTGATAGCGCGCATCCGCTTCTTCCAACTGGTTTCGCGTGGCCGCGATATCTTCGGAGGATGCTCCGTCCTTTTTCATCTGGGCCAGGATGTGCTGGGTAAACGTTTCGTATTCTTGCCAGGTCATGAAACGGCGCTGCTTCATCAGGGCACCCACGTCCTGGCCTGACCGTCCCATCGCGGCCATCGCCTTGTCGCCGGGATCCGTAGGGAATTCCGGCAAGCTGTGCCGGGCCGGGGCCGAGGCGTAAAGGTTGGTGTCAAACAGCATGCCAGGTTGCGTCTTGAAATCGGATTGAAAGGTCGCGTTGAAATCTTTGACGATCACGTGGTCGTCGGCCTTGTCGCCATGTTGCATGACCGAGATGTCATAATCCGATTCCAGATTGGTCGATCCGACGGCGACCCACCCGGTGCCTTCGCCTTTGAGTTCGTATTTTTTCTCTAACTTACGCATCAGCCCGTCCACGGTGCGTTTGCGGAACATCCAGAGTTGCCACATGGCATTGGTGCCGTCGGTTTCCTTTTCTCCGAAAATCTTCGATATCGTCTCGAGAAATTCCGTGGTCTTGTACACCTTCTTCAGTTCGAACCAGTTGTTGTGATATGTTTCGAATATCTTTCTGCAAACCTCGTCATTGTAGCGAATTTCAGGGAGTTCCTGTTTCTTGACTGGGACTTTCTCGATCTTTCCGGAGAATTGCGGTATGGACCTATCATAAGCATCGCGCAGATCCTGAAAGGAGAATTCCCGTACCGCATCGGGTGAGAGGCCAACGGCATTCATGTCGGCTGCCAGCATGGCCCGGTCATGTTCGAGATTCTCAAGTTTTTCCAGCAGCGCCTTGCCGGTCAGTGCGCTGGCCCGCTTTATCGCGTCGGGCCAGTCACGGGTTATCTGGATCTCGGCCTCTTTGGTCAGTTCGCTTTGCAGATCTTTGACCCCGTTACTCACGGCTTCTTTCATGCGGCCCAGCCTGCGATCGGCGGTCGACAACAGGCCACCGGGCATGTTGGCGCGATCCCGATCAACCATGTTCTGATAAATCCCCAGGTCGCGTTCCAACCATTTAAGGTTGAGATAACGATCGCGCGGTTCCATGGTTTCAAGCTTTTTCAACCGCTCCTGCCATTTGCTGTAGGCTTTCGCAAAGACGACTGCGGTATCGACAGAAGAGGCATTGATATCGAATTCGTTGGTTTCGCTCTGAATGCGCTGGACTTCGTCTTCTATCGTTTGGCGTATGGATTGAAGTTTCCGGTTCGAGGACGACAGCATTCCCGGCGGGATAAGATCCCGGTCTCGATCGACCAAAGCCGCCATTGAAGTGATCTGGCGGCCCATACGTTCGAGGGCGCGAAACTGGTCATTGGGCTTTTTCGGTGGCAATTTCGACAGTTGCTCCTTCCACTGAGAAAAGGATGCTGCCAAGGCTTCTACGGTCGCCAATGCGGCACGGTTGACACCAAATTCGGTTGATCCGGTATCCGGACGATCAGGCACATCTTTGTCGTTGACCGGGTTCAGGACATAGGTTTCCACAAATTCTTTCTGGGTTGCATTCAGCACTGTCTGATTCATCGAGAAATACCTTTGCTCTGGTTGCTGTATTGAGTACCCGGCAGATCAGGGAGCTTTCCGATTCTTCCCGGATAGAAACGCTTCATCTTAGGCCGCTTTGCCATTCCACCCACACTTGAGCATTCTGGTCTGGATTGACGTTGAATATGTACCAGCTCCCGATGGCATCACTGGGCCGAGGAGGTGCGTCGACACAACTTGGAAAGCGGTAATACCAAAGCCTACCAGATTCCGGGTCATATGACGAAAAAAGTCTTTTCGGTATTCTCGTTCGCGCGGTTCGCAGCGTGACTGCTCTAACTCGGCAAACTGACCTTTCCGGATCATATGCGAGACTTCAATCCCCGCGTGGGGCTCGCCAAGTTGTGCTGCCGATATGACGAAGCTATTGCGATGCGATGAAAAGCCCAACCAGTACGTCGCGCCTCGAGGGCTTTCGCTATCCTCGCAAGATCATCGCTTATGGCATTGCCAACTGGTTCTCGCCTGATCGAAAAGAACGAACCGCCGGGTTCTCAAGCAGCCATTTCCACTGCATAGGTATTCCAGAGGTCGATAGCATAGGCGACGTTCTCGCGTGGGCAGCAGTAACCTTTTAGGCGGGGCATGGTGGATGGAGTGCTTATGGAAAAAGTTTGGACAGCCACGAGGCCCCAACCAAGCTGGCGATGCCATTAACAGACGTCAGCCAAATTCCCGTTGACGACCCAGGTTAGTTAGCTTGGCAAAACCCTTTCAAGGCGTCCGCGACAGGTGTAGGTTAGGAGCCCGCGCAAGTCGTTAGGCAGAGAAGACATGACCAAGACTATACCGCTGATCCGCGCGGCGAACATACTACCGCTGGTCCGATGGATGGAGATGAACCGCTTTGATCCGAACACACTTCTCGAGGAAGTGGATCTTGGATACTGGTATGCTTTGTCACCGCTGGATCCAGTGCCCGCGCTCAATGCAATCCGTTTGTTGGGTGCTCTGGCCCGGGATCAGGGTCCACAGATTGGTACCAGCATCGTCACCGAAGCCAGTATCGCCGAACTTGGATTCATCGGGAAAGCGGCCTTGGGCGCGCGTACCCCGGCCGAAGCACTGTTCCGAATTTGCCACTCGATTCCGCTTCATTCCAGCCACGAAACCATGTTGATAGAAGAGGGTGAGGCACAGGTTACGATTACTGAAATACTGCACATGAAAATCGATGTTGATGACCGACATGCAGTCCAGGTTTTGCTGTGCGCGTTCCTCCAGCAACTGTGCAAGTTTACCGGAATGCAGCCGCCGTTACTGTCGCAGATAAACATGGTCGGTCATTCACAGCTTGGCACCCGATATCTGGAAGAGTTTTTCGGCTGCCCAGTTCACGAAGCCAATACCCCTGCGGTTTCAGTGGCGATCAACACAAGTGTGGCGCATAATCCGTTTCGCAAAGTGGCCCGAGACCGTCTTGCGCAAATGGCATCGCAACAGGTACCTCCACTGGCCGAGAACCAGAGCCTGAAGGCCTCGGTCCGAGCAGTTATTGCCGCGATGCTGCATGGCGGTGAACCAACGATCGAACGCCTGTCCCGAGCTGCCGGAACCAGCACGCGAACGTTGCAGCGGCGGCTTGCCCAGGAAGGGACCAGTTTCAGTGAGGAATTGGATCGGGTGCGACGACAACTGGCGTTGGAACACATCGGAGCGGAAGACGTTTCATTGCCGGATCTGGCCGATCGGCTCGGTTACACGGCCCAGTCGGCTCTGAGCCGGGCGGTCCTACGGTTGACCGGACAGACCCCGACGCAATTGATCCGCGAAGGAACGCACTGATGTAACGCCGGTTGGGTGCGTCAAGTATTGGCGCGCAAAGTACAAAGATCGCGTTGAACCGCATTTATGATCTCACTCCAGTCTTAGAACCGGAGTAAATTCACCATGTTCATGTGCTACTTTGCCGACTGGCGGTATCGTGCATTTCTGGCGGCGTTGGCCTTTTCGGCGACGCTGGCAGAGGCTGAAGGTAATGGCTTGGCCAACCTTGCAGCGGCCAACGGCCCCTTGCCGGGCGATCTGTCGCGTATTCAGGCGGAATGGGACTGCGCACAGCAACGCGCTACTCCGGGTTACTTCAAGTCCATCAATGGTGCCGAGGTCAGCGACGCGCGGCGCAGCCAGCAATATACCTGTGCCAGCTTCCTTGGAGCGATGGATGGTCCCAACGATGTTTATGCCTATCGACTGGATGGTGAATATCAGGGGGTCTTGTTCGCGAACAACAGATATCCGGGCGAATTGTACATCACCGGCGGCAACAACCCACCGGCCAAAGGGGTGGTCCCGCCGGGTCCCTACGTAGCGAAGCTGGATGCGACAACCGGGACGCAGATCTGGCGTACCTATCTGGAAAACGGCAACGTGTCGGGTGCCTGGGTGGGGGCGGCGAACCTCAATATCCTGCCGGACGGCAACATTCCCATCGCCTTTGGCAATCATCTGGTCAAGCTGGACGGCGACACCGGGCGTATTCTGAAACACATCGATCTGCCTGCTGACGCGCCTGCCGAGGGCAGCAATTTCAAGCATCTGACCATCGCGCCCGATGGAACGCTGATCATCAAGAACCAGACCCGTGCAACGCCCTGCGATATCCAAGGTACGCTGGCGGCATTTCAATGCCCCGGCGGTGCTGCGGCGTCTCCGGGATCGACGATCCATGCGATTAATCCGGACAGCTTTGAAATCTACGATAGCGTCAGCCTGCCTGAAAATGCAGTCACGCCGCATTCAATCGCGGAATTTGATGACACGATCATGATCTATGCCCCGGCAATAAAAACGTTCTTCCGCGTGATCTGGGACCCTGTGTCGAAAACGCTCAAGCGGGATGAAAACTGGCTGACCGACAGCTATCTTGAACCGGGGCAAACTTCGGGTGACGCGCCGGGCATTCTTGGCGACTGGATTGTTGTGCAGGTGAACGGTTTGCCGACGACCAAGACCGCGTCTTCGATCGTGGCGATCAGCCAGCACGATTCATCGACAATCACTCGCGTTTACCCCTTTGGCACCGACCTTCCGACGGGCATGAGCTGGGCACCGCCAAAGGCGGCGGTCGACAGCGACAACAGCATGCTTTTCTCGGCGGATCAAAACATGATGAAGATTGGCGCCGTAAAACTGGACCAGGCGACGGGCGCATTCTCGACGGTCTGGGCGATTGATGGTGCGACCACCGCGCTTCAGGCGTTGTATGGACCGCCCGAGGCGCGGGTTCTAGGGACTGCTCGGGCCGAACCGGGCACGACCGTACAGCAGCTGAACCAGACCGCGAACCCGCAGTACAAACAGCAGGCCTTGTGGCTTGAAGCCGCGACCGGGCGGGTGCTGGCGGAATCCGACTTTTTCGAAGCAATGAACTTCAACACGCTACTGTCGCCCGGCTATGGCGGGCGGTTCTACTACATGTGGGACAAGGGATTGATCGCTCTGCAACCCATGCCCCAAAGGGACAAGCCTCAATGAACTGGAAAGGTTTCTTCATGACTATCAATAAGCGTTCGGTCCTCGGCTGTCTTGGCGCTGCCGCGTTGGCCGTCTGCGTCGGAGTGGTCGCGCCGCCGATTGCAGCAGACGAGCAGGATGTTCACTTGCTTTTCGTGCAGGGTGCCAGCGAGATGCGGGCAGATCCCGATACGAAAAGCCTTCGCCTGATCGGCATCACGGATCAGACGGTCTATTTCAGTGACCGTCCTGTCCGGCTGGCGGGGCACGTGGGCACGTCGAAATTTGTTGAGCACTGGGCCTCTGGCGACGACAGTTTCGCGAGCAACCCGCCCAATGCCACCCTGTCGGTCTATGACGAGGCCGACCAAAAGAACCACGCCAGTGTCTTGGTTCTGCGCGATCCCGTGCTGGAAGGGGATGATCTGGTCTATGGCTACGAACTTCTTGGCGGCGGGGTTCCGGAAACCGGAGGTGCGGTGGCTCTGTTCATTGACACGTTCGGTCCCGGTGGTGGCGTCGGTGCCGGGTTTCACGGAGTCGGCGTCGGCGCGCGCGGACCCGGTGTCGTCGGTTGGCGTGGGGCAGTCGTTGAATCAAACTGTGCGGATGGCAAATGCTGAACCTGAGGACCCGCGATGATGCAATGAGAGGAGAAAACGTGATGAAACACGCTCTGGCAATCGCGGCCACGGCCGTTGCTCTATCGGCAGTGGCGGCCAATGTACTTGTTGCAGAGGAGAAAACCGAACCGGTCACGTTGACTGACGCACGCGGGATGCGGTTTTGCGAGTTCTTGTTGATTAGCGAGACCGAAGTGGTCATCTATAATACCTCGGGATCACCTGCAGGCTGTCCGGCAGACCTGTTCGACAGCCTTCAGACCGACACCATCGCAAAAGACCATGGCGTTCGGGCGGCGCAACTGAACGGTCCGAAATTCTGGGCCATGGATGAGCAGACTCTCGGACTGGGAGAAACCAAGAGCTTTGGTGGTATTGATGCACGCTATGCGGCGACCCTGCCGATAGCCTCGCTTGGGTCCGGTGACGGCGCCGATCCCTACGCGCCATATATCACTGAAAAGAAACAAAAGTTGACGTTTCGGGCCGGACAACCGATCTTTGAACTGGTTGATGCGGACGGTAATATCTATGTTCTCAACGCCTATGGCGCCAAGGTCAAAGATCACGATCCGGCAAATCTCGCAGATCAACTCGCCCCTGTCGATGGTTGGGCCTTTCGGACACGAACACCCGAAAAGGATCTGGTCATTATTCAAAAGGGTGATACCCCCTCAAAAATGGTCGGGGATGAGTTTCACCAGTATTATTCGTTTGAGGCGTCCGGCGGATGATGAAGCGCTCAGTGCAAGTCTGCTGCCGCTCGCAACCGGGTCGGTCTCTCGTGCTTGTCGGACTATTGGCGACTGCACTGACCTTGCCAGTCATGGCCCAAGCACAACAGTCATCCAATCAACCTAGCACCTATGCGGGCTACAAAACGAACACCGGCGGGCTGGAAGGCCCCGAGGGCGTTACAGAACAGCTGTCAGTTGACGACATCGCAGTGCCGGGTGTGCTCAGTTTCCCCAAGATTGACGGCTTTTTCAAACCGTGGTTCGACTGGAAGAAGCGCCTGAACGAGAGGACTGGTCTCAAGCTCCAACTCAGCTATCAAACTCTCTTTCAACGCACCAATCAGGACGTTCCGTATCAGGATGCCTTTGGCGGTCGCTGGCAGATTCAAGGCTCGTGGGAACTGCTCAACCGAGGTGGACGAAACCCTGGCAAGCTGACGTTTCGAATCGAAAACCGCTATCTGCTCCAGAACGGTATTCCGCCAAGCCAGCTCGGCTATCAATTTGGCAGCGTGGCGCCGACCGGAACGGGGTTCAGCGATTTCGGGACGGCACTGACGGAACTGGCGTGGCGACAGGAGTTAATGGGCGGAAAACTGAAATTCATCGTCGGCAAGATCAGCGCGATTTCGTGGTATAACGTTCTCGCGCTATCGTCCTCGATGCGCGGGTTTCAGAACACCGCCATGCAAAGCAGCCTGTCCAAACCTGCGCCAGGGCGCGGGATCGGTTTTGGCTTTGGATATGAATTCAATCCACATTTCGTGATGGTGGCGGGGATCCATGATGCCAACGCCAAGACCGCTGAAAACCCGTTTGATACGATTGGCGAAAAGGAATTCTACAAGTCGGTCGAGCTCCGGTACTATCCGACAACACCGGATCGCTGGCGGTGGGATCAGGTGCGGCTACAGGTTTGGCATCAGGATGCGCTCGTAGCGAAAGGCACGCCCGCCAGTAAGGGAGTGACCTTTGCGGCAAGTCGGCTTTTTGACGAGAAATGGTATCCTTTCGTTCTGGCAGGGCTCTCAGACGGGAACGCATCGGTTTTCAAGAAAGATATAGTTGCCGGGCTCGGGATGGGCTTGAACACGCGCCATCGCGCTGCCCAAGACGTTCTGGGATTGGCTGTTGGGTGGGGGGACCCGTCCAGTGATCTGCTGCAAGAGCAAACAACCGCGGAGTTGTTTTATCGGTTCCAACTCGTTGAACATTTAGCGATCACGCCCTCGGTTCAATATGTCCGCAACCCGGCGGGCAATCCGAATCGGGACAGCGCTCTGGTATTCGGCTTGCGTGCGCGTATCACATACTGAGAAAGGTAGTGTCGCAAACTTTTGGAGCCCTGTTGCATTTCTCGACAGTGGCGTACTTTGGGCAGCAATTCGACATCACATTCAAGATTCAGGCGTTTGATCAGTTTTAAAGGCGCGCATTACCCGAAATTTGTGATCCTATACGCCGTCTACTTCTATGTCCGCTTTGGTGTCTCGTACCGCGATCTCGGAGAGATCATGGCCTAGCGAGGTGTCGTAGTTAATCATGCAACACTCAATCGATGGGTCGAGAAATACTCTTTCACCGTTGTCAGCGAGGCTCGTGCTCGGAAGTCGGCGACCGGACGATCCTGGCGGATGGATGAGACCTGCGTGAAGGTTAAAGGTCGCTGAGCATATTTCTATCGGGCGAAAGACAAGTGCGGCAGAACGCTTGATTTCATGCTGTCTGAACGACGTGATGAGCCGGCAGCCACCGGATACTTCCTAAGGTGATCGCCAGCAACGGCTGGCCGAACAAGGTTGTCATCGACAAGAGCGACTCAAACCCGGTTGGTCTGTTCAACATGAATTGCCTGCTGGTGATGCACAACTGGTGTAAGTTGATCGAGGCCCTGCAGTTGAAATATCTCAATCATATTATTGAGCAGGATCACCGTATCATAAAGACGATTACCCGGCTCATACAGACCTTCAAATCGTTCCATTCAGCCTCAGCCACTCCGGCAGGCATCGAAATCGCTCACATGATGCGCAAAGGACAATTCGACCGATCTTAGAAGTCCGGCTTCGAGTAGCTCGCAGAGTACGCGGGATAATTGTGTCGGACTGAAGCCCCATCTCGCCTTTCGGCCGAGTTTGCGACACAACCGTCAAGACGCGACATCGCACAGCTGTCTGTTTGATGCGCAAGACCATTCCTGACAATCTTGCATGCATGAATTTGCACCAACAAATGCTGAACGGGCAAAAGCCCCTTTTTCTCCTTACGGTAGCGCGTTAGCGTTGCTTAAGCACGTTAGGAGATACCCCTTGGCCACAGATCAGACACCGCTCGAGCCATCGAAAGCGATCGCAATCCCTTCTGCAGACGAGATGCGGCAGAGGATTCAGGCCGAGCTGTCAGGCCAGGACGTGCCTGATCTGACGATTTTCACGGCCCCCGACAACGGACCTTTGATTCTCGATGGCCAAGCCATTGACGACACAGTCATGTTTCTCGACGGCATGCTGATCGTGCAACTCGAAGACGGGGCCATCATTGTCATCACCGATATTGGCGGCCGGACCTACGAGATTGAACCTGTTCCGGGCGAACCCTCGCGCGAACAAATCCAGTTTATTGATTCCGACACGCCACAATCTTCTATCGAACCGGCGGGCGGTGGTGGGTCCGGCGAACAGACAGCAATTCTGGATGTCGATCCACTGATCGGACTGCCGTTCAACCCGCTCCTGCCGCCCACAAATTATCCGTTTGTGGTCCCCAGAGAATTGGAATGGGCAGGAGCGGAAGGCTCGGAATCAAGGCTTGCGGTTGTCCAGATCGCGCCGGCCATCGCATTCGAAACCGATGGTCCGGTCACCATTCAACTCGCCGATTTTGCACGGGTTCAGGTTTACGAAGACGGTGGAGAAACAATCGAATCGGTTTCGGTCACGATCGAACAGCTACCCGTCGGCACCACTGTGACGCATGGCACGCTCGCGACGGCGGCTGATGGCACCCTGATGCTCACCTTCACTGGGGACGACGCCACCTACAACGCCCTTCAGATCACGTTTCCCACCGATTTCTCAACAGCAAGCCGTTCGGACATCAACAGCGGACCACTTAGCGGATCAGTCTCCGCAGTCTCGAACTTTGGTTCCACCGCAAGTTTGACATTGCCAATACGCTTGGTGTTCGAAGGTGACGTTACAATGGATGGGCCGGGTACGCTTGCCTTGGTGGAAACCGACGGTGTCGTCGATTTTCGGCCCGCAGACGCCCTCACCCCCCGCGCGACCGACTTGGACGGCTCCGAAGAGGTCACCTCCGTCACGCTGACAATGCCGGGACAGATCGGGCTGCCTTCAGGTACGCTCGTCTCATATGATGGCGGGACGAGTTTTGGGGCCGTCAGCAGTCAATTCACCTTCAGCGGCACGTCGGCGGAATACGAAGAGCTGATCATCCGCTTGCCTGCGGATTTTTCAACCGAGAACCCCGCCACGTCATTGAGGGCCCTGTTGACGGCACGCACCAACGAAGGCGGCGTTACTGCGGGCGAGATCGACATTGCGGTTGGCTTTGAGCTTGACGTTGATCTGTCCGCGCCTGCGGATGTTTCGGGTGTTGAGGATGGCAATGGCGACGACGGGTCCGGGGTGACTGTGGATCTGGGGATCGTGGTTGCGGCCACTGATCTGGATGGCTCAGAAGACAGCACC
>NZ_JBDWLR010000033.1:0-7388 GCF_039973035.1 Sedimentitalea sp. | reverse complement strand
ACCGACGCCGGGCCCGATGCCGAATCCGTGCCCTGAAAGACCCGCCGCCAGCATAAGGCCCTCGACCCCGGTATCCGTATCGATCACGGGCACACCATCAGGGGTGCTGTCGACATAGCCTGCCCAGATCGCCTCCACCGGAATGTCGCGCAAGGCCGGCAGCAACTCCCGCGCCCGGCGCAGGGTTTCCTCGGTAAGCGCCCGAGATGGGCGCGGAGAGAGAATACGCGTCCGTTCCATCGGCGTTTGCCGGCCCATCGACCAGCGCGACCGGCTTTCGAACCCGGCACTCCATGCCTGAAGTCCTCCCGGACGCAAAGCGCGCCAGCGTTTGGCAAACATCGGCAGAAAATGCTTGGCTCCGAAAAGCGCGCCTGGCGTCGGGTCGAGATGGCCCCGGCCCGAGATGGCCAGGGTATGCCCCCATCCCCCCGATGGGTCACTGATACGGACGCAGTATGCAAAGCCGGCGGCAATCCCTCCGCGCCCGGTTTCACGGAGAGGATCGAGCTGGCGGAGCGACAGCGGCTATCTCACGGACATCATGACCGCGAGCCGGATGATCTCGGGCGAATTGTTGAAATATTGGAAAGGGTTTCTCATCCGTCAAAGTTATATACCGTTGCCCGTTGCCTCGAGGCAATTTGGTCTGACAATGCCCATCCAGTGGTCGAAAGATAAATGCCATTTATGATTGCGCGGCGAGACCTGCTCGCATACCATCCGAGCTGAGTTTGGGAATAATCTGGGGAATGTCGGCTCAAGGCCCGCGACCCGCAACAGTGGAACAAGTTGAACATAAAATCTGTCTCGCTAATCGGATCTTGGACTGCATCTTTTTATGAGGGTTGAATTAAAGTCCACGCAGCACGCCTATTGGAGGATTTAATGTGGAGAATATTAGTCGCTGCAGTTGTTATTTTTTTTCTTTCTATCCTGGATAGCCCGCCGAAAGCGCGCGCGGCCGACATTCTATCATTTATTACCACTTCTTCCTCCACCTGCCCGGAGACTTGGGTCGAGGTTACGCAAGCCCAGGGCAGGATCGTCATTGGCACCAACAACACCCGTCACAGTTCCGCGGTGAGTCTCGCCAGAGATTGGTGGAGCAAGGACGACGCCGGCGCCAACCAGCCAGTGGATCTGTCCCATGGATCCGCGATGGTATACGACGACATTGCCCTGCGGCACCATCACAAGCAGAAGGGCAAGATCGGGACATCAGTAACCAGCATCGCGCTTGCAAGTGGCGGAAATGATTTGGCCCGGGACAACAATCACTTGATTGACGATAGCAAGAGTGGGACCCGCCGAACTGCATCCGGCAAGGCGTCCACATCCGACAAACTTCAGCTTGGCGAACACGGCAATTTACCGATCACTCAGATCCTGCTTTGCAAAAAGTCAGCAGCAGCTGTCATTCTAGGATTGCCGGTGAAGTCGGTTTCGTTGTTCTCCACTGCAGATGGTGAGGGGTGCCCCAGCGGATGGGAGATGGAAAAAGGCCTGAACGGTCGCGCGCCCATGCCGGCTCCCAAAGAATTGAACGGAATGAGCATAGGCAGCACTTATCCAGAAGATGGGCGGCTGATCTATCGACACAATCACACCGTCACCTTTGGCACTTTCTCGGAACCTGAGCGGAAGGCCGGACCCAAGGTTGATGTACGACTGAGTACAAAAGACCTGGCGGAGGCTATCATCGCCAGCACATCCGTCGCTTCCCAGGACGTGCGGAAACAAAAGCTCAGGACCGAGAACAGTCTGCAGAACCGGCGCGACAAATGGCTCGATCACGCCGAACCGGACTTTCCCACCGCTGCGTTCCTCGCCTGTCGGAAAGTCAAAGGCGGCGGCTTTGGAAGCGACGGTTCGGCCAAGAAGCTACCGGAAGGTTTTTCGTTCTTTTTCAGCGGTGGCAACGAATGCCCCTCGGGGCCATGGCGCATAGTCAACCATGTGCGCGGGCGTTATCTAATGGGGTTGCCAACTCCCAGATCAGGCCGTTCCGCAAAAGAGCGGGCGAATAACCGAATTCTTGGTTCGGGTTCAGCGGTTCCCGCCAAGAAATTCCCGTCTCACAACCACGAGATTGACATTGTTCTGCCAATCAAAGAACAGGGTGTGGCCGGCACCCAATTCCTTTGGAAAAAGGCCTTTGCAACACCGGGGGATTACAAGTTCCACGGCCATACCCACGACGACAAACTCCGCCTGCCCTATCAGGTCCTGACCATGTGTTACAAGTACACGAAATCCGAATAACAAATTACTCGAGAAAGACCATCTACCGCCCAACCATACGTCCGACCGAAGGAGATCTCGCCATGACCGCCGCTCGCAAATCGGAGTTCTCCAAGGGTGTGACGATTGAGTATTCGGCCGAAACCATGGTCGAACATCTAAGCCGGACCATCCCACCGGTTGGGGACGTGTCGGCGGACGCGTTTGCTGTCGTGCAGCGCCCGCTCGCAGACAGCGACAGCCAAGAGGACGCGGCGGGTTCCTGCGTTGAGGTGGTGACCGCCCGCTTGGATGCCGTGAGCAAGACCGGCAAGCTGGTTCACATTCGCCCCGATTTACAAAGTTCAACCGGCTATCAACTGCACGAAGCGGATCTGCCCGCCCTGCGCTGGTTGGATGGCACACCCGTTCCCTTGCAAGAGGTCGATCGGATCGACGCCTTCTATCAGACCCAGCGCACCCAAGACGGTCGGATTGTGCCGGCGATCAACACAATTGTTCAGTTTCAACGCGACGACGATCCGAGCCTTTTGTTCGTCCTGCCCATGCAGTTCACGGACGAGGACGGTTGGCATCCGTGGGCGCTGGCGCGTTTGGATGAGCGCCCGGTGCGCAACCATCTGGATCGCGTGCGCCAGATCGCCGTGTTTCGAGGCAAGGACGGGCGTCACATCTTGCATGGCATCTCCGCAGACCCCGGCGGCCGTCGGGAAGACGACCGGATGTTCCTGATTTATCAAAATCGTCATGGCGAGTGGCGCGAGTCGAACAACGAGATGTGGCCAGACCGTATTTCCGAATTGCGCCTCTTGCCGGGTGGTGCGGGAGAGACGGCCCGCATCGCAACACGCAACGCCAACGAGATGTTCATTTGGCCGGTGACCATCGATGATGAGACTTTGAAAGTTGACGAAGAGACCAGTGTTCCCCTGTCCGGTCTCGACGGTCAGATATCCGGCGACCGGCTTCTGCCCATGCCAGCCCGCGTGGGAGATCGGGGCGTTTTGTTGCATGACAGAGAGAGCGGGAACCTTTCCTACCTGACTGGTTATCAGGGCGATGCTGAGCTGTCAGCCCTTGGGCTTACCGGCGGGGCGGGGCAGCCTTCTTCCATCAAGTCGGTAGCCACCGGTCGCGATGCGACGAACAACCTAGTTGTGTTCGCCACCGATGCAGATACACGCATGTGGGTCTTGCGCCAGAAGGCGGACAGCGGCGCGCACGGCTTGGATTTCGAGGATTGGATTTGCCTTGGCGAAGAGGCGGTCGCCGTCGGCGCGCCACGGGCGATGTTGTCCGGACCGGAGTGTTTCATTGTCACCAAGGAGCGTCAGGTCAAACGCATTTCTCAATGCGTCGAGAACAGCCTTTGGGCCTATGACACTCTGGCCGTCCCACGCCAGGACAGCGATCCCGTCGACGCCACCCGGTGTCATCTAGCAAGACTGGTAGTGAAGAACGCTAAGAACAGCCCAGCGCCCTTCGCTCGAGTTGAGATCCAATCGAGCCACCCGGTGGTCGCCTATATCGGACAATACGCCCACCTGCTGACACCGAGCAAAGGTGTGCTTGCCGAGGCCGACGCCACTGGTGTTGTGCGGGTGCGTCTGCCAGCGGACCGGCTAACCGCGCCCAAGCTCCATGTCCGGCCGTCGGACTCCGACACTTGGACAGAGGTCCAACCCGATGTCCGCACTATGCCTCGCTTGAGCGGGGCAATGAAGGGCGCCACGTCAGCCACCCTGATCGAGGCAGGGATCCTGCCGCAAGGTTTGAGCCACGACGAAGCGGCAAAACTGACCGACCTGTACCGCGATGTCAGCGGCAGCCTAGCAAACGGCCTTGGCAAGACCGACCCACGCTCACGTACGGGCGACAAGGTTCAGACCTTCGAAGTCGGTGTGAATGACAACCAACAGATCAGCACGACGGTTCGCAACTGGGACCTGTCAAATCCGTTGGAATTCCTGCAAGACGCCATCTCGACCGCGGGAGAATTCTTCAAACAGATCGGCAAGCGGTTGGGCGACTTCCTGCTGCAAGTCCGCAACAAAGTGGTCGACGTCGCCCGCCTTGTGGTCTCCACCATTCGCGCCAGTGGCGACATCCGCATCAACTTCACCATCGGCGGCCATACGGTTGATCTGCATTTCCGTGCCGCCGACGCCTTGGACGCTGTCGAATCCCTGATCGGTTCGATCTCCAATCTGTTGGACAAGGCCGGCAAGGCGATTAAGAACGCCGCCGACGCGGTTCTTGGTTTTCTGGCAGAGAAGCTTGGCTGGGCCGGCATTATGCGCGCCAACGATGTGTTGCGGGCCTTCGCGCTGAAGGGATTGGACGGCTTGGCCACGATCCTGGGCGACAAAGCTGTCACCTGGACACAGGATCTGTTCTCCCAGATCTCCGCCTTCGCTGATCACATGGGCACGCAATTGTCTTCTCTCCTGCCCCCCGAACTGGCGGAGAAAAGTACCGGCGCGCAGGGCCGCGCGGAACGGGACGGCATCGCCAGCCCGGCGGAGTTGATGCGCATGCTGGCATCCGACGACCCCGCCTTGAACACGGTAATGGATGCGGTCCACGCGGCCTGGGAGGTGGTCACAAAGTTCATGACGGACCTCAAGCAGGATGTGCTCAGTCCTGCGTCGCGAGAGCTGGTGGAGTCGCTCGAAGGATTGTTGGAAGAAACTGCCAAGGCATTTTGGGAAGGCATTAACCTGCCGATCCAACGCTACCTCAAAGAATATGGCAACCCGGATCCGCGCGACCTGAAAAGCTTATTGGGTGTGATCCCCAGCATCTTCTCCAGCCTGCCGGAAGTGGCCCGGTTGGCTATCGATAAGACCGAGGCGATCATCGTCGCGATCCTGCGCGTCGCAGCCGCCGCTGTGCGCTGCATGAAGGAAATCCTGACCGCTCCCTTCTCTGGAATCCCGTTCATCGGCGAGGTGTTCAAGATCTTCAGCTTGGACGGACGGGGGGTGGATTTGTTGGACGTGCTCACCCTGCCGACGGCGGCGGCAGGCTCAATCTTGAACAAGGTCGTCACCGGCAAGGATTTGATCACGGTCGAAGCGCGGGATGCCATCGTCAACCCCGCGTTTCAGTTCGGCGACATCTTCAAGTGCCTGTTTTCCCTCGGTCAGACCTCACGCGCGCACGAGGCCAGCATTCGCATCGCCAATGATCCGGAGCCCAAATCTGTTGGTGCGGCCGCCAATCCGGTTGACGAGAAGAGCTTCGCGGATGGTGATGCCGCGGAAAGCGAGATCCAGAAGGCGAATGATGGCGGCAGCGGTTCCAGCATCAACAAGATCGTTGCCATGTTGCAACCGATCACCGGCACCGTGGCTGTCATGGCCTTGGACCTGGTGCTGAAGTTCGTTGAGAACAAATTCGCCATCTTGAAGCAGGCGGACGCAGCGGAGCCCGCCGGCAATCCGTCGGCAGTGGCCTTTTTTTGCACCAGTGTCATCCGCATCCTGCGAGCGGTCTTGCGCATCCCTGCATCGGTGTTTTCGATTGTCGCCTTCATCAAAGACCTCAATCAGTTCGGCGCACACCCCACATATAAACTAGCCGGGATTACCATCGCCAGCGCGGTGGCGATGATGATTGTGTTCGACTGCCTATATCATTTCGCCCAGGCAATCGTCTTTTTGGGTGGGCTGTCGATGCCCGGAGTCGCAATGTGCATCGCACGGTTCATCGAAATTGTGGAGACTGCCTCCAAAGCGATGATGCTGTTCCTCGGAGCCATCGCGTTGACGGTGGCGGGATTCCTGGTGATTGGGCGCCAATGGGACTCTATCAAGACATCCCTGATCGACTTCGCCAAGGGGGGGGTCAAGGTTGTGCAATTGGCCATCATGATCCCCAAAGTTACCCAAGCGATTTCCAAGATCGCAGGCAAGATCGGTGAAATTTTGAAAAAGGTGTTCATGAAGATGTTGTCCGCCATCGTAGAGATGATCTTCCGCTATTTAGGTGATATCTCCCTCGACGCGAGCGCGTGCCTGAACACAATTTCCACCGTCAGCACCTCCGGCGGTGCTACCGCTGCCGGAGTCGGTGCCCTGGTCGGGCTCGCCATCACGGCGGTTCTGGTCGTCGTGGTCATCGCGGCGGCATTGATTGGCATCGTGATCTGTATCGCCTTGTGGCTATGGGGAACGGTGGTCAAGGCGATTGGGCTGTTCCATGACGAAGAGATTGCCGCCTCCTCAACGGGATAGTCGGCCCGTTTCCCTGTGGTTGTTCAAAACTCGGAATCTCTGATTTACGGACAGCGATTTCAGATCAGAACCACGCGCGTTTGGTTCTACCGAGCCGCGTTGGCGCCAAAAAAGTTGGCCGGGCTCGGCGTAGGACGTCGCTGACCCTCAAAAGAGGGGAATCGACGGATTCTTAGCGAAACGGGTCCCTCCGAAGCCACATGTTCTGCTTGGTGTGAACCGGCACCAGGGTTAGGCGGCACTACGCTCGTAGCGATGATGCAGGCCACCGACTTCCGGGATGGCGACGATTAGATCCGCTGTGGTTTCGATTGGTCGGCTGTGGCGACCATCGCCCGTCGGTCACATCGACGCCGATGCCATCGCCCGGAACCAGGGCAATCTTGTAGCTCTTCATTCAAAAACTCCCTTGCCGATCAAAGATCGATCAGCACCGATTTGGTTCGCCGATTTGCGAGATGGGCCTCACGGCCGAGACCCTTGTCGAGGCCGCTGCCCTTCCAACCGCCGGTCGGCAGGGTTACGTTCCCAGGATCGAAAGAATTAGGTCACGGAAAATCCTCAACTCGAAAACGGCGAAAGTATGCCGCTCGCCCCGAGGTCGAATTTGCCGTATCTGCGCAATAGGCAGCAGAAATCACTTTGTGACGGTATTCAGAGGCAGAAGGTTTCGCGGATCGTCAATCGGGCATCGCAGAAAAGGAGCCGCTGGCAAATCAGAAGCTGGCGACCTTGCCCCATTGGCTGTCCTGGAAGCGGGCCAGCCGGTATTGCGCCACTTCGGTAATCGGCTGCCTGCCAAGCACAAGATCGGCAACCAGATGACCGACGCCGGGCCCGATGCCGAATCCGTGCCCTGAAAGACCCGCCGCCAGCATAAGGCCCTCGACCCCGGTATCCGTATCG
>NZ_JBDWLR010000032.1:0-68147 GCF_039973035.1 Sedimentitalea sp. | reverse complement strand
TTACCCCCAAGACACACCCAATCACACCAAAACAATCACGACTCACAACACCCGACTCGCCAACAATCATCCCCAAGAATCATACCAAGACACCACGACCGAAAAAACGAAGACGTAGAAGGAGAAGCAAAAGGATCGTGCCGAGATATAGCAGCGGTTCGATTTGCAGCCCTTTCGACAACATCACAAAGTGCAAACCTCCCAGCACCGCCGCGACATATACAAGTCGGTGCAAACGTCGCCACGAAGCGCCGAGCCGTCGCACCGACCAGTTGTTCGAAGTGATCGCCAGCGGGATCATCAGGACAAAGGCCGCCATACCGACTGTTATGTAAGGGCGCTTAACGATGTCCGCCCAAATCTGCCCGAGGATCTGAACATCCAGAACCAGCCAAACCAAGAGATGGCAGACAACATAGTAGAAGGTCAGCAATCCGATTGCCCGGCGAAACCGCAACAGGTTAACCCCGGCGAAGCGGCGCAGAGGGGTGATCGCCAATCCCGCAATCAAAAACTGTAGCGCCAGTTCACCCAGTTCATGTTCGAGTGCCTTGATCGGCTCAACACCCAGGCCACCGGTCGCGCCGATCCAAAACAGGATCGGCGGCGGCAACAAGCCGGCCCCATAGACGGCCCACACCGGTATCCGCCTCAGCGCGCCGTTTATTCGGGCGACAAACACGTCAGTGATATTTCGCGAGGTCCATGCCTTCATAGAGCGCCGACACGTCTTCTTCATATCCATTGAACATCAGCGTCGGAGTTTTCTTGGAGAACAAGCCTCCACCGACCCGGCGTTCGTGTGCCTGCGACCAGCGCGGATGATCCACGTTCGGGTTCACATTGCTGTAGAAACCGTACTCGCTCGCACTGTATTCGCCCCAGCTGGTTGGCGGCTCGTCCTTGACCAGGCTGATCCGTACCACCGACTTGATCGACTTGTACCCGTATTTCCACGGCACCACGAGGCGCAGGGGCGCGCCATTCTGGTTGGGGATCGGCTTGCCATAGAGGCCAGTCGCCATGATCGTCAACGGATGCAGCGCTTCGTCCAGACGCAGCCCCTCGACATAGGGCCATTCGATGACAGGCCTGTTGACCCCGGGCATCTCCTCCGGTCGCAGCGCGGTTTCAAATGCAACGTAACGTGCTTCGTCCTTCACCCCGGCCAATGCCAGCAGATCGGCCAGTTCGAACCCGTTCCAGGGCACCACCATCGACCACATTTCGACACAGCGGAGCCGATAGATGCGTTCCTCGACCGTCATTTCCGACATGATATCGTTGAAGTCATATTGCCCGGGGCGATCCACCAAACCGTCGATAGTCACACTCCACGGCGACGTGGTCAGTGCGCTGGCGTAGGCGGCAGGATCAGTCTTGCCGGTTCCGAATTCATAAAAGTTGTTGTAGCTGGTGATGTCTTCCCAGCTGTTCGGCTCCAGTTCGGTGCTCGCCGCAAGCGGGCCCGCAATGCTGCCAAGTCCCAGCCACGCAGCGCCTGCCAGAATCTGGCGCCGGTTCAGAAAGACGTTTTCAGGTGTCGCGTCTTTGATTGTCAGATCGTTGTTCCAGCGATGGGCCATGAATACTCCGTAACTTGTTTATCCTGAAGTAGTCGGCAACCACCGATCCGCCAAACCAATTTGACTCACGTTTCAGCGACGGTTCTGTAACGTCGTATGGTTACTGCCCTGCCTGCCTTCCATTGATCGACCACGGGGCCAACACGCGCATCCCAAGAGGAGCACGATAATTTTCGGTGCAGCGACCAGATCGGGGAACTCAGGCAAGGCGGTTGAAGGCCGCTGTCTCGCCAGACGGCATCACGTGATCACGTCGGGATCGACACGCTCGATATGCCGCTGAAACCCGGCAAGTTCCAGAACAGCCTGCCGCAAAGGTTCCAACGCCTCTGCCGTACTGCGCCCTTCGACAGAGCCTTCGGCACGGTAATGTTCGAGATACAGGCGGATCGTTGCACCTTCGGTCCCTGTGCCTGACAGGCGCAGCACAGCACGCGCGCCACCATCAAACCAGATACGTAACCCCTGATGCTCTGACAGTGAGTTATCGACCGGATCGCGATAGGCGAACTCATCCGCCTTTTCGACCGTCATTCCGGCAAAGCTCTGTCCGGGCAGTTCGTCGATCCGCGTGATGATCCCGTTCACCAATGCATTGGCATCCGGCTCTGGCACTGCCTCAAAATCGTGACGCGAGTAATAGTTGCGCCCAAACTCGGACCAATGCGCCTGTTGAATCTCGGCGACTGACTGACCGCGAGCTGCAAGAATATTCAGCCATAACAGAACCGCCCACAGCCCATCCTTTTCGCGCACATGGTCCGACCCGGTTCCGGCGCTTTCCTCACCACACAGCGTGGCGCGTCCGGCATCCAGCAAGTTACCAAAGAATTTCCAGCCCGTTGGCGTTTCAAAACAGGCGATACCTAACTTCTCCGCCACCTTGTCGCAGGCTCCGCTGGTGGGCATCGATCGCGCGACCCCCGCCAGCCCGGCCTTGTAACCCGGCGCAAGATGCGCGTTTGCGGCCAGCATCGCGAGGCTGTCTGACGGCGTCACATAGGCCCCGCGCCCCACGATCATGTTGCGATCCCCGTCGCCATCTGATGCCGCTCCCAGATCCGGGGCGTCGTCCGACATCATCAGGTCCATCAGCGTTTTCGCCCAGATCGGGTTCGGGTCGGGATGGCCGCCGCCGAAATCCTCGGATGGGATCGCGTTGACCACCGTTCCTTCGGGCGCCCCGAGGGCACCTTGCAGAATGGCGGTGGCATATGGCCCGGTGACCGCGTGCATGGCATCAAACCGCATGGTAAAGCCGCCCGCAAACAGCCCCCGGATTGCGTCAAAATCAAACAGCTGCTCCATCAGCGCCTGATAACTCGCAACAGGGTCGACGACCTCGACACTCATGTCTCCAAGGTTGGATTCGCCAATCTGAGCAAGATCGACATCATCCGCCCGCAAGATGCGATAGGTTGCGATCGACTTCGTAGCCTCGAATATTTGTGCGGTCAGCCCTTCGGGCGCGGGGCCGCCATTGGCGGCGTTAAACTTGACCCCAAAATCCTCGTCGATGCCGCCGGGATTGTGGCTTGCCGAAAGGATGAAACCTCCGTCAGTTTCGTTCTGCCGGATCAGATTCGACGCGGCAGGCGTCGATAACAATCCGTTCTGACCGACGATCACCCCGGTCGCGCCATTCGCCGCCGCAATCTTGATGATTGTCTGGATCGCCCGCTTGTTGAAATATCGCCCGTCGCCGCCAATCACAAAGCGTTTGCCCTCTCCGCCGCCAATAGCGTCGAATACTGATTGCACAAACGCTTCCAGATAGTGTTCCTGCATGAAAACGCGGGTTTTCTTGCGCAGCCCGGATGTGCCCGGTTTCTGCCCCTCAAACGGAGCAATGTTCACGGTCTCAATGGTCATGCTTCGGCTCCTTCGGTTATTTTGGACGTCCTGCGGTCATGCCTTGCCATGCAGGCACCAATCATTGTCAATTCGGGATGCGTTTCAAGCGCTGCGACAGAGACGGCATAGCGCCGCTGCCAGTTCTGATGTTCATCCACCGTTCCCGGCAGGTTCTGCGCCTCGACCGTGCCAAGGACGTCATCAAGCTGAACGCAAACCATTTCGGCAGGCGACGCCGCCAGACAACCATGGACCGCGCACTGGATACCGGGAGCATCCCCTTGCAGGTTCGCCACATCACGCGACCGTTGTGCGCGCTCGTGCGATGCCGCATCGCCGTCGATCCATCCGAGCTGTTGCCACCAGTCAATGTCGCGCCCTCGCGCGTACCCCTGAAGGGTGGGCGTGTCATGGGTGCCGAAACACGATAAAACCTGCGGCGACGGCGTTCCGGGGGTGCGAAAGCCGCTCTCGTCCTTTTCGTATTGCAGAACCGAATAGCCATAGAACCCATGCCTGCGCATCGTGTCACGAAAACCGTCAGGCACCAGCCCCAGATCCTCGCCAATCACCAGCGTCCCGTGGCGGGCGGCCTCAATCTTTATCAATGCGATCAGCGCCTCGAACGGCTGCCTGACATAGGCCCCGGCGGAACCGTCATCAGGCACCCAATAGCTGCGGTTCAGACCCAGCACATGATCGATGCGGATCACCCCGGCATAGCGCATGTTTTGCGCCAGAATGCGCCGCAGCGGCCCGTAATGCGCAGCGCGCAACGCATGCGGATTGAACGCGGCCAGTGACCACGCCTGCCCGCCCGGGCTCAGGTGGTCGGGGGGCGCTCCGAGCGACACACCCTGCGCAACGACATCCGCTTCGCACCAGGCTTCGGCCCCGTCGCGTCTCGACCCGACCGCAAGATCAAGATAGAGGCCCAATGCCATCCCTGCTGTGCTTGCACGCCGTTGAACCTGCGAAAGCTGGCCGTCCGCGATCCATTGCAACCACTTGTGAAAGCGCACGCGCTCGGGCGGTGCCTGATCGACAGTCACCCCGGCAGGCCAAAGACGCCAATCTAGTTCGTGCAGCTCGGTCAACGCCTCGAACGCTGCGAACCGGCTTAGCTCTGTGCCGCTGGCATGACAGAACGCCTCAAACTCGGCATTTGGATGTGTGCGAAACGCCTGCCACGCCGTCTCAAGCGCGGCCTGATGGGCGTGCTTGTGCGCCGCATAAGGAACTATTGGCGCAGCCCGCAAATCGGCAGAGGCTTCAGTCGGGGCATCCGAGACCTGATCCAGCGCAATATGTGCCGTGTTCAGAAATCCACGATGCGACGGCGAATAGGGGCTGAACGCGCCGGTATCCGCATGGCCCATTGCATGCACCGGGTTGATACCCAGAAACGCCGCCCCGTGTCGTGCAACACATTCGGCAGCGCGTGCAAGATCGTCGTAGTCGCCCAACCCACCATTGCGTTCGGATACAAACCCATAAAGCGCGGCGGACATGCCCCAAATCTTGTCCTTCCCGGTTGTCTCGACCACCTGAGGAAGGCGCCGGGGCGCAGCCAATACCGTCACGTCTTGCGCATAGTCTCCGTCAATCAAGCTCAATACATAGACATCCGGCTCAAGAGGCGGCAGCGTAACCTCGCCCACTCCAGCGATGATCGGCGTCCGATCCTCGGCCCGCCTCAGGCTCCAGTCATGCCCCGCACCGAACTCAAGCCTCAGTGATGTTCCGGCCTCGACAACAGTCTCAATGGGAAAGCGCTGATCGGCAAATGTCTGGTGCAAATCGGCGATGATGTCGGGCAGTGCAGCATCATGGGTATCATAGCCCATGGCCCCGGCCAGCGCGGCATAGGTTTCTGGCGTAGTCACGCGTTCCTGCCCAGACATATCCCAAAAGACAGGAAGGATTCCCAGAAGATCACCCAGTTCGCGCAATGCGTTATCCCGGCTCATTCCGAAACTGCCGATACAAGGACAAACGCGCTGACCGAGCGCGCGCCGACAATGGGCGCGTCTCCTCCGACAGCCGTTTCAGCCTGTTCTGCCGTGCAGGTGTCGATCTCGCGCACCCAGATCATGTCCTTGGGTGTGTCTGGCAACTCTACCGGCAAACCTTCTTCGCTGCGATTGAAGGCGACAAACACCGTATCCAGATCCGGCACATAGTCTGGAGCCTCGGCCGAACAGCGCAACGTCAAACAGAAATTGGCCAGTTGCGGATCACGCCACTGAACCGGCCCGCCAGAGAAATCGGACCATTCCACATCCACCAAGCCATCACGGGGCCGGATACCGCCGTGCAAGAACCGGGTCTGCCGTACGGCGCTGTGCGCAACGCGAAACGCGGACAAATGCGCAACAAAGGCGCACATCTCTTCATCCGCCTCGTCCCATGACACCCAGCCGGTCTCGTTGTCCTGACAATAGGCGTTGTTGTTGCCGCGTTGCGAATTCGACACCTCATCGCCTGCCAGCAACATCGGCGTGCCTTGTGCCAGAAACAGCGTGGCCAACATGTTGCGCTGGCGTTGCTGGCGGCGGGCAATGATCGCTGGATCGTCGGTTTCACCCTCAACTCCGCAATTGTCCGAAAAGTTCGAACCGTGCCCGTCGCGATTCATTTCGCCATTGGCCTCGTTGTGGCGGTGGGCATAGCGGGTGGTGTCAGCCAAGGTGAAGCCATCGTGTGCCGCAAGGAAATTGACCGACGTCCATGATCGGCGGCCGGAATGATCGAAATTCTCGGCAGAACCCAGCAATCGCCCGCCCAGATCTTGCGTGGCGTGGTCATCATCGCGCCAGTAACGCCGGACCGAATCCCGGAACCCGTCATTCCATTCGCGAAATTCGTGTGGAAACGCACCCAACTGGTAGCCGCCCGGCCCGATATCCCACGGCTCTGCAATCATCCGCACATCGGCGAGCACCGGGTCCTGCCGCAATGCCGCAAAGAACCGCCCGCTTGGGTCGAACCCATGTTCCTCGCGGCCCAACACCGTCGCCAGATCAAAGCGAAATCCGTCAATACCAAACGCTTCGACCCAGAACCGCAAGCTGTCCAGCACCATACGCAGAACATAGGGATGCGCGATGTTCAGGGTGTTACCGCACCCCGTGTCATTTACATAATATCGTGGCTGTCCACGGCTCAGCCGATAGTAGGACGCGTTGTCCAACCCCCGAAAACTGAGCGTCGGGCCAGCCTGATCGCCTTCTGCGGTGTGGTTGTAAACCACGTCGAGAATGACCTCGATCTCGTTCTCGTGCAGTCGGTCGACCATGCGCCGGAACCCGGCCATGCCCTCGGGGCCAAAATACCGGGGCTCGGGCGTGAAGAAGCCGATGGAATTGTAACCCCAGTAATTGCGCCGTCCGCTCTCGACCAGAAAACCGTCATCGACAAAGGCCTGTACTGGCAACAGTTCTACGGCACCCACGCCCAAGCGTTTGTAGTGGGCAATCATCGCGTCCGACGCCAAGCCCTCATACGTGCCTTGCAATGCCTCCGGCACGTCCGGGTGCACCTGTGTCAGCCCCTTTGCGTGCGCCTCATAGATCAGATCGCGAGCCCCGGCCTTGTGCCCGCCCTTGACCCTTGGCGCAAAGAATGCGGGATCTGACACCACCGATTTTGGCACAAAGGGCGCACTGTCGCGGGTATCAAACGACAGATCGGCATTCGGTGCCTCTGCCTCATACCCGAGCATGGCAGGATCATTGCCCCAGGTGCCGTGCAGTTCACGCGCATATGGGTCCATCAACAGCTTGTTCGGGTTGAACCGATGACCGCGTTCAGGGTCATACGGACCATGGGCGCGAAATCCATAGCGTGAACCCACTGGCAGACCCGGCAGATATCCATGCCAAACCGGGCCGGTGCGCTCGGGCAATGCCAAACGGGCGGTTTCTGTCTCACCATCCTCGGAGAAAATGCACAGGTCGATCGCGTTGGCGTTCTCGGAAAACACCGCAAAGTTCACACCGTTTCCATCATGTCGCGCACCAAGTGGATAAGGAGCGCCACGCGTAAGGCGATACCCGGTCATTTCGCTTCTTCGATGAGGCCGGTGAACAGATCAAGGTAAGCTTGCGCAGATTGATCCCAGCCGACCGGATGCCGCATCGCGCGCCGCTGCATCGCGGCCCAGACCTTGGGTTGCGCAAAAAGCTCGCAGGTGCGTGCAATCGCCTGATCGAGACCGGCGGCAGTGATCGGCGAAAACTGTACGCCCGTGGCGCAATCCGCCTGCAACGCCGCGTGGTTGGCGTCGATCACCGTATCGGCCAACCCCCCCGTTCGGGCGACAACAGGCAAAGTGCCATAGCGCAAACCATAAAGCTGCGTCAGCCCGCAGGGTTCAAACCGCGACGGGATCAGAATAGCATCAGCACCGCCCTGCAATTGATGCGACAGGGTCTCGTCATAACCGATAATCGTACCGACATTGCCAGGGTGCTGCGCCGCAGCCTCGATGAAGCCCCTTTCCAGCGCTGCATCACCCGAACCAAGCAACGCCAATTGCGCCCCTCTTGCAACTAGACCGGGCAGGCAGTCGAGCAGCATATCCAGACCTTTTTGCCCGGTCAGGCGACTGATGACACAAAACAGCGGCCCATTGGCCTCGGGTGACAGAGCAAAGCGGGTGCGCAAGGCCTCGCGATTCTGCGCCTTGCGGCCAAGGCTGCGCATGCCAAAGGTTGCGGGCAACGCCGGATCGGATTCGGGGTTCCACGCATCAAGGTCGATACCGTTGAGAATGCCGGTCAAATGCGCCTGCCGCGCGCCCAACAGCCCCTCAAGCCCCATACCAAACTCTGGCGTCAGCAACTCGCGGGCGTAGGTCGGGCTGACAGTGGTGATCGCATCGCTAAAGATCAGTCCCGCCTTGAGAAATCCGACCCGGCCGTAGAACTCGATACCGTCGGTATCAAACAGCGCCGGATCAAGACCCAGCGGCTCCATCGCCTCCGGTCCGAACAGGCCCTGAAAGGCGATGTTGTGGATTGTAGTGACAAGTGGCGGTGCGGCCTCTCCGCTTTGGCGCAGATAGGCGGCAACCAACCCTGCTTGCCAGTCATGCGCATTGACCAGATCGGGCTTCCACTCCGCGACACCATTCAGCGCGACATCTGCCCCCGCCTTTGACAAGGCACCAAACCGGATGTGGTTGTCCCAGTGATCATGCCCATTGGGGTCGAGATAGATCGTGCCCGGCCGGTCATACAAATGCGGCGCATCCAGCAACAGCAGGTCAATCCCTTCTGCCGATACCGCCACCAGCCGTGCGGACCCACCAAAGAACTCAGGGTACGATTTGACCTCGTTCCCTGTCGCCAGCACATCCGCCAGCGCCGGGTACGCGGGCATCAGAACACGGACCTCTGCCCCCATGCCGGAAAGCGCCTTTGGCACGGCACCGATCACGTCGGCGAGACCACCGGTTTTCACAAAGGGCGCGCATTCAGAGGCGCAAAAGAGCAGTTTCATCGGGTCATTCCGTCAGTCGTCCAGCGCATCGATCATGGGCTGGGTGATCAAGGTCACCCCACCTTCTGTGCGCCGGAACCGTTTCGCATCAAGCTCGGGGTCTTCACCCACAACGAGGCCAGCAGGAATGATAACACCCCGGTCAATAACCACGTTTTTCAACCGCGCTTTACGCGCGATCTCGACATATGGCATCGCCACAACGCCTTCGAGTTGCGAAAACGAATGCGTCTTGACCCCGGTGAACAGCAGACAGCGCTCAAGGCTCGACCCTGAAATGATACAGCCACCGGATACCATCGACGACACGGCCAATCCGCGTCGGCCTTCTTCGTTGTGGATGAACTTGGCCGGGGGCGTCAGTTCCGAGTTGGTCCAGATCGGCCATTCGGTGTCGTAGATATCGAGTTCCGGCACAAAATCGGTCAGGTCGATATTCGCGCGCCAGAACGCATCGACCGTGCCGACATCCCGCCAATAGGGTTCTTTCTCCAGCCCCGAACGAACACAGGACCTGCTGAATGGGTGCGCGACCGCCTTGCCGTTCTTTACGATCGAAGGAATGAGGTCGCCGCCAAAATCCTGTGTCGATTCTGGATTGGCCGCATCCTGCTCCAGAAGATCCAGCAGATACTCGGTTTCAAAGACGTAGATGCCCATGCTGGCCAGTGCCATATCCGGATGGCCTGGCATCGCCGGGGGATCGGCGGGTTTTTCTACGAAATCCAGAATGTTGTCGTTGGTGTCGACCTTCATGACACCAAATCCGCTGGCCTCCATCCGGGGCACTTCGATGCAGCCCACGGTCACGTCCGCGCCGCTTTCGACGTGGTGCTGGATCATGCGCGAATAATCCTGCTTGTAGATGTGGTCTCCGGCAAGAACGACGATGTACTTCGGGGCGTAGCCGTCGATGATATCCTTGTTCTGCCAAACCGCATCTGCAGTACCGCGATACCAGTTCTCTTCGTCAAGTCGCTGGGATGCTGGGAGGATATCAAGCGATTCATTGCGCTCGGCCCGGAAAAAGCTCCACCCGCGTTGCAGGTGCCGGATCAGACTGTGCGCCTTGTATTGGGTCGCGACCCCGATCCGCCGAATGCCGGAGTTCACTGCGTTGGACAGCGCAAAGTCGATGATCCGCGTCTTGCCGCCGAAATACATCGCTGGTTTGGCGCGCCGGTCGGTCAGTTCGTACAGCCTGCTGCCACGTCCGCCCGCAAGCACAAAGGCCATCGTCTGTGCGGCCAACCGCTGAGATTCGTTATCCATTTCATTCTCCCCCAATTCGGGCAAATCAGCCCCGGTTCGTTTTCAATCACTCAGGTTGCAACTCGAACATCAGCGTCGAGAGCGGCGGTAGCGTCAGATTCAGCGAATGCGCGCGCCCCGAGGCAGCGATCTCGTCGCTGTTCACGCCGCCCATATTGCCGCGATTGCCGCCGCCATACTGCTCGGCATCGGTGTTCAGCTTTTCGACCCAGTGTCCCGCACGCGGCACCCCGATCCGCCGGTCAGATCGTTCAACCGGCGTAAAGTTGGTGACGATCAAAGCAGGAGGTACGCCGTCCTCGCCATGGCGCACCCAAGCGATGATCGATTCATCGGCCGCGTGTTCTTCGACCCACTCGAACCCGCCAGGCTGTGCATCGCGTTGATACAGCGCCGGCATGTCCCGGTAGACCTTGTTCAAATCGCGCACGAGCGTCTGAATGCCTTTGTGGTCGGGATGATCCAGCAAATGCCAATCAAGGCTGGAGTCGTGGTTCCACTCGCGACCCTGAGCAAACTCGCAGCCCATAAACAACAGTTTCTTGCCGGGATGACCCCACATGAAACCCAGATAGGCCCGCAGATTGGCAAACTTGGTAGTCCCGTCGCCCGGCATTTTGTCCAAGAGAGAGCCTTTACCATGCACCACTTCGTCATGGCTGATTGGCAGGATAAAATTTTCGGAGAAAGCATAGAGCAAGCCGAACGTCAGCTTGTTATGATGGTATTTGCGATTGATCGGATCCTCGCTGATGTAGGACAGCGTGTCGTTCATCCAACCCATGTTCCACTTGAACCCAAAGCCAAGCCCGCCCGCATCGACTGGCGCACTCACCCCCGGAAAGGCGGTGCTTTCCTCGGCGATCGTCATGATACCGGCGTCCGCCCCATAGGTCAGGGTATTCATCTGCTGCATGAACGCGATCGCCTCGAGGTTCTCGCGACCGCCATGTTCGTTGGGCACCCATTGCCCTGCTTCGCGCGAATAGTCGCGATACAGCATCGACGCCACCGCATCGACCCGCAGCCCATCAACGTGGTGTTCCTGCATCCAGTACAGCGCATTGGCGGTCAGATAATTGGCAACCTCGCGACGCCCGTAGTTGTAGATCAGCGTGCTCCAATCCTGATGGAACCCTTCGCGGGGGTCCGCGTGTTCATAGAGCGCGGTGCCATCAAACTGGCCCAGCCCGTGCTGATCGGTCGGGAAATGGCCCGGAACCCAATCCAGGATCAGCCCCATATCGGCGCCATGGCAGGCGTCGACAAAGGCCTGAAACTCTTCGGGCGTACCGTGTCGAATGGTCGGTGCAAATAGTCCAACCGGCTGATAACCCCACGAGCCGTCAAACGGGAATTCAGACACTGGCATCAACTCAATATGGGTGAACCCCATGTCCTTGGCATAACCGACCAGTTGCTCGGCATGTTCCTGATAGGACAGCGGGCGATTGCCGTCTTCCGGTACGCGGCGCCAGCTGCCCAAGTGTACTTCGTAGATCGAAACCGGCGCGTCCGGGCGATGCCGCGACTGACGCTTTGCCATCCAGTCGGCATCCAGCCAGTCATGCCGGTCCAATTCCCGCACCACCGACGCCGTTTTCGGCGGATGCTCCGAACCGAACCCAACCGGATCCGCCTTGAGCGGCAACAGCCCGCCAGCACCATCCAAAAGTTCGTATTTGTAAACCGCGCCTTCACCAACGTCGGGCAGGAACAATTCCCAAACCCCTGTCTGTCCACGGCGTCGCATGACATTGCGGCGACCGTCCCAGTTATTGAACGCGCCAACGACCGAAACACGGCTTGCGTTGGGTGCCCAGACTGCAAAATGGGTTCCCTCGCTGCCCTCGTGGGTCACCAAGTGGGCTCCCAATACCTTCCAAAGCTGCTGATGCGCACCTTCGCCGATCAGGTATTCATCAATCTCGCCGAGAACCGGACCAAAACGATAAGGGTCCTGCGCCTCCCACACCTCATCCCCGGCACCAAAGCGCAGGCGATAGGCAAAGGGTTTTCGGCGTCGCGCCGCGATACCATGAAACAAGCCCGGCGCGTCCGGGTGACCTTCCAGCGTCATGATCCGGCGGCCGGTCTTGGCATCCAAGACCTCGGCCCGGTCGGCATCCGGATGATAACAGCGCACACTTAGCTTGCCGTCGATCTCGTGCAGGCCCAACACTGCAAACGGGTCGGAAAACCGCCCCTCTGCAATTGCCTGTGCGTCCTCAGTTCGGATCATTGACTTGCTCCCCCCTTGTCGTTCTCACACCTTCAGCGAGCGCGCGTTCCAGATGTCTGTCGCATACCCCCGGATCGTGCGATCAGACGAAAACCACCCCATGCCGGCCGTGTTCAGTGCCGCCATCCGCGTCCACGCCTCTGGATCGCGATAAACGGCATCGACCTTACGCTGAGTGTCGAAATAGCTGTCAAAGTCACAGGTCACCAAGAAATAGTCGTGATCCCAGACATTGCGCAGTAACGCGGCATAGCGATCGCTGTCACCACCCGAGAACGTGCCATCTGCGATCTGCCCCAGAACGCGGGTCAGGCGCGGGCTGGCCCCGATGGCCGCACGGGCATAACCCGGTTGCTCCCGACGCTCTGTCACCTCTTGCGCGGTCAGGCCGAATAGAAAGAAGTTCTCGGCTCCGACGTGATCGCGGATTTCCACATTGGCCCCGTCCAGCGTGCCAATCGTCGGGCTGCCGTTCAGGGACAGTTTCATGTTGCCTGTACCTGATGCCTCTTTGCCAGCCGTCGAAATCTGTTCAGACAGATCCGAGGCCGGTATCAGCAATTCCGCCATCGAGACGTTGTAGTTCTCTGGATAGACCACCTGCAAAAGCTCGCGGGTCTTCGGATCGTCATTCAGCGTCTTGGCAACATCGTTGATCAGATGAATGATCGATTTGGCCATGACATAACCGGGTGCCGCCTTGCCGCCAAAGATTTTGACCCGTGGTGTCCAGTCGCCATTCGGATTGTCCTTGATGTCATTCCAGAGGGCAATCGTCTCGAGGATGTTCATCAGTTGGCGTTTGTATTCGTGGATGCGCTTGATCTGCGTGTCAAACATCGCATCCGGGTTCACGATGACCCCGTCGCGCGTTTTCAGCCAATCCGCCAGCCGTTCCTTGTTGCTACGCTTGGCAGCTCCATAAGCCTCGCGGAATGCCGCATCCTCGACGCTGGGCCGCAGTTCGGTAAGCCGCTCCAGATCATCTGCCCAACCCTGACCGATGGTATCGTCGATCAACGACCGCAGCGCCGGGTTGCAGGAATAGAGCCAGCGACGCGGTGTGATACCGTTGGTCTGGTTGATGATCCGATCGGGATAGGCAACGTGCAGATCATGGAACACGGTTTCCTTCACCAGTTCAGAATGCAACGCCGACACGCCATTGACCTTGTGCGCCATGACAAAAGCCAATTCACCCATCTTGACCTGACCGTGTTCGATGATCGTGACCTTCGTTCCGGCGGCGGCGAAATGGGCGTCCTGAATGATCTCGATGATGCGGTGATGGCGCGGCAGAATGCGCGCAAACAGCCCCTCGGGCCAGCGCTCCAACGCCTCGGGCAGCAAGGTGTGGTTGGTATAGGCCAGCGTCTTGCGGGCGATTTCAATCGCGCGCGCCATCGTGAGACCGTGATCATCCGCCAGTATCCGCACCAGTTCCGGTCCGGCAATCGCGGGATGCGTGTCGTTTAGCTGGATTGCCACGTGGTCCGGCAGGGTGTCGATCTCGAACCCTTCGGCCAGAAACCGGCGCAACAGGTCCTGGATCGAGGCTGCGGTAAAGAAATACTCCTGCTTCAGTCGCAGTTCCTTACCCTTGTCGGTCGTGTCATCCGGATAGAGTACACGGCTGATCGTGCGTGCCAACGCCTCGGGCTGAGACGCGCCAAGGTAGTCTCCACGGTTAAAGCTTTCGAGATCAAACAGCTTTACCGGTTTCGCAGCCCAAAGACGCAGCGTGTTCGCCCACTTGCCCTGCCAACCGACAATTGGCGTATCATAGGCCTGCGCCAGAACGGTTTCGTCGCTGTGCCAGACACATTTCTCGCCGCATTTGCTGACGTAGCCACCAAAGTGAATGGGGATCGACACTTCAGGGCGTTCGAACTCCCAGGCATGTCGCTGCGCCAGCCACTTCTCGGCTGTCTCGATTTGTGCACCGTCCTTGAAATGCTGCTCAAACAGCCCGTGCTCGTAGCGGATACCATAGCCATAGGCCGGAATGCCCAATGTCGACAAGCTGTCCAGAAAACAGGCGGCCAACCGCCCGAGTCCGCCATTGCCGAGCGCCGCATCCGGCTCATCTGCAACAATCCTGTCATAGTCCTGACCAAGTTCCGCAAGTGCGGCCGCCGCCATCTCTTCCACGCCGAGATTGATTGCGACGTCCTCGATCAGACGGCCGATCAGGAATTCCATCGACAGGTAATAGACCCTCTTGCCTTTGGCCTCGTATGTGCGCCGCGTCGAAGCGAACCATGGCTCAACGACCATATCGCGCAGCGACAACGCCAGCGACATTCGCCAATCATAAGTGGTCGCATGTTCCGGGTCCTTGCCCAGCGAACTGCGCAGATGGCGCAGCATCGATTGGGTCAGCGCCGGTTGGTCAAAATCTACTCTCAGCGTATCGGGCATCTGTGTGTCCTGTTCCGGATAGGTGGGGCGCGTTCGCCGCACGTAAGTGTTCTAGGTATATCTGTATTCATTCGAGCTCTTGCGCCCAGGGAGGGTTCGCCCCGGCCCGCGACACGGTTACTCCGGCAACACGGGTGCCGAATGCCAATGCGTCACGCAGCAAATCGGGCCCAATATCGCTTAGCGCGGCCTTGTCGAGTGCGCCCGCTTGCTGCAAATGCGCCAGCACGCCAGCGTTGAACGTATCGCCGGCGCCCACGGTGTCGACCATCTCGACCCGCTGCGCCACGACCGAGGTTTCGCCACCGGTTTGCAACCAGCCCGAGGCTCCGGCGCTGCCTTTGGTCAGAATGACCAGCTTTGCGCCTCTGGCCCGAATTTCGTCGATCTTTTCCGCCAAAGACCCCGATCCCGGCACGATCCAGTTCAAATCCTCATCGGAAACCTTGACGATATCCGCCAATCCGAGCATCTGCTCAAGACGCGCGCGATAACGTGGTTCGTCACGGATGAATCCGGGTCGGATATTCGGGTCCAGCGCGATCACGCGATCAGCCGCCTCGCGTTCTGCCAACGCAGCATAGAATTCACCGCAGGGCTCGCTGATCAGGCTGATGCCGCCAAAATAGAGCGCGTTGACGGTTTCAGGAATCTCCGGCAATTCGGACGGATCAAGCATGCGTCCGGCCGTATTCTCATCATAAAACGTATAGACCGCGTGGCCATCGGTCAGCTGAACAAACGCCAGTGTCGCCGGCCGGTCCGACAGGATCACATGGGAAACATCAACATGCGACGCCTTCAGCGCCTCCAGCAGTTGGGTGCCGAACATGTCTTGCGATAGTCCGGAGAGAAAACCCGGACTGATACGCAGCCGTCCCAACGCAATGGCGGTGTTAAATATCGCACCTCCGACATGGGCCGAGTAGGAAACCCTGCCATCAGCCCCTCGGGACTCGATCATGTCGATCAACGCTTCGCCACAACACAAGAGCATTCTGGACTTCCTCCCACAGAACAGGGCCTACAAAGATTGGATGAAAAAGAGGGCCATTGGCAACGTTTTACTTTCCCCTGACCACACACTGTTACACACGCCTGCAATTTCCTCGGGCGCGGCAAACCTGATGTCATTTCCGAAACAGGCCCGCCAAGTTCGCACAGAATCTCTATGTTGGCATCAATGATAGCGCTAACAGTTTTCGATCATCAGAGCAAGTATACTTGGCTATCAAGCGAGAATTGCGTCGTTTTGAACCACCTGCGTCACCGTTTGAGGGACGCGTCGGCTCCGGTAAAATCGCTGCCGCCGTCATTGCCGGGATACCGCAGTCCTCGCTATAATTGTAACTGCCAGAAAATTCCGCGCCTTCCAATTTCATTAGATATCAGAATGATAAAGATCATCACGCCTCACCATGAGGTACGCACCTCAGAAAAATATAGACATGAGGTACGCACCTCATCTAGCGTTTGAATCATCTGAACGACGATTCGGGGACCGGAAGAAGTCGCCACGTCTCAATTGGGAGGAAAATTCATGAAAACGTTGAAACTGGCATCTGCCAGTGCGATCAGCCTTGCCGCCGCATCATTTGCAAGCGTGTCGCAGGCCGATGATCTGACCCTTTGCTGGGCCGCTTGGGACCCGGCGAATGCCCTCGTCGAACTCAGCAAGGAATTCGAAGCCGAATCCGGCCACACGATGAGCTTTGAGTTCGTACCCTGGCCCAACTTTGCTGATCGGATGCTGAATGAACTGAATTCCGGCGGCCAGCTCTGCGATCTGTTGATCGGGGACAGCCAGTGGATTGGTGGCGGCGCCGAGAATGGCCATTACGTCAAACTGAACGACTTTTTCGACGCCGAGGGCATCGCGATGAGCGATTTTGCCGACGCGACTGTCTATGCCTATTCCACTTGGCCCAAAGGCACGCCCAACTATTATGCGCTGCCTGCGATGGGCGACGCGAACGGCTGGTTCTATCGCAAGGACTGGTTCGAGCGTGACGACATCAAGGCTGCGTTCAAAGAAGAAACGGGGCGCGATCTGGCAGAACCCACGACCCAATTGGAACTTTTGGAAATCGCACAGTTCTTTCAAGAGCGCGAAATTGACGGACAAACCGTCTATGGCGCCGCGATCTTTACCGAGCGCGGGTCCGAAGGCATCACCATGGGTGTGACCGGGGCGCTTTATCCTTGGGGTTTCAAATACGAAAACACGCCCGGCTCCTATGACATGGAGGGTGCAGTCAACTCGCCTGAAGCCGTCGAAGCTCTGGAGTTCTACAAGGAGTTCTACGAAACCGCGACGCCGCCAGGCTATACCAACTCCTACATGGGCGAGAGCCTTGATGCCTTTAAATCCGGTCAGGTCGCGATGGCGATGAACTGGTTCGCGTTCTTTCCAGGCCTCTATGCCGATCCAAATACCGGTGGCGACAAGATCGACTTTTTCGTGAACCCGCCGCAGAATCAGGCCGGGTCGACGCTTGGCGGTCAGGGCATCTCGGTTGTGTCATACTCTGACAAGCAGGACGCGGCGCTTGAGTATATCAAGTGGTTCGCTCAACCGGAAATTCAGCAGAAATGGTGGGATCTGGGCGGCTATTCGGCGCATAACGCTGTGCTGGAAAGCCCGACATTTGTTGATAGCGCACCCTTTGCCGGCGACTTTCTCGTCGCCATGGGCGCGGTACAGGACTTTTGGCAAGAGCCTGCCTATGCCGAACTGTTGCTCGCGATGCAAAAGCGCATGCACGACTACGTAGTTGCCGATCAGGGCACGGCACAAGAGGCGCTTGATCTGCTGATCGAAGACTGGACCGAAGTCTTTGAGGACGAAGGCAAGCTCTAACCCGTCTGACTGCCCTGTGTCACAGGGCCAACTAAGACCGGCTGTCCCGGAAATCATTCCGGGGCACGCCCTCCCTGCACTCTGAACACCGGATCCAGCGATATGTCCGAGACCACCGCCAACCGCGCTGCTGCCGCCACACCCCCGGGGGTCGCACGCAAGATACGAGGTCTCAGTGACCGTGCAATCGCATGGATTTTTGTCGGCCCGACGATCTTTCTATTGTTGGCGATCAATATCTTCCCATTGATCTGGACCGTTCGGCTCAGCTTTACCAACTTCAAGGCCAACCGGAATCGCCCGGTCGAATGGATCGGAACCCGCAACTATGAACGGATCCTGACGGACAGCGACATCTGGCTGAACATGCAGGCCACCGCGCATTTCCTGTTTTGGACGATCTTCTTTCAGGTGCTCATCGGTTTCACGCTGGCCTACCTGATCAACAAGAAATTCAAGGGCAACGACCTTTGGACCACCATTATAGTGCTCCCGATGATGCTGTCCCCCGCCGTAGTCGGAAACTTCTGGAAGTTCCTCTACCAACCACAAATCGGACTTTTCAACTATGTCGTCGGATTCTTTACAGGCAAGGAGGCGTCCAGTTTCGAGATGCTCGGCTCGGTCGATCTCGCCCCGTGGTCGATTGTCATCGTTGATACTTGGATGTGGACGCCCTTTGTGATGCTGATCTGTCTCGCCGGGCTGCGATCCATTCCCGACTATATCTACGAGGCTGCCGAGATCGACCGAGCCTCAAAACTCCGCCAGTTCTTTACCATCACCGTCCCGATGGTCCTGCCCTTCCTGATGCTGGCCGTTCTGTTTCGCGGCATCGAAAACTTCAAGATGTTCGATCTTGTCGTGCAACTCACCGGTGGCGGTCCGGGATCGACCACAGAACTCACCTCGATCAACCTCAAGCGTGAAGCGTTCGAAAAATGGCGCACCGGCTATGCCTCGGCCTATGCGATCATCTTGTTTGTCACCGTGTTTGGTCTTGCGAGCATTTACGTGAAGGCACTGAACAAGGTGAAAGAGCGGTGATCATGCATAACCTCGCCATCCAGACCAAACCACGCCCCAAAGGCATCGTATCATGAGCAGCTTTTCAGTCACCGAACCCAGCCCCCGGTCGAAATGGTTCGCCGGCACGCTGGTCATCCTTTATGCGCTGATCACCATGGTGCCGCTGGCGTGGATCATGCTGACCGGGTTCAAATCACCGTCCGATGCGATTTCCTATCCGCCCAAGGTGGTGTTTGAACCCACGCTCGAAGGCTATGTGAACCTCTTCACCACCCGCACCCGGCAGACCAAAGAGTACCTCGAAGCGAACCCGCCAGAAACCTGGTACGAAGAGATTGTCCGTGAATACGACATGGTCATTGCTGGCCCGTCCAAATTCGGCGAACGGTTTCTGAATTCGGTGATCATCGGGTTTGGCTCAACGTTCCTGAGCATCGTGCTGGGCACGCTCGCCGCCTATGCGTTCTCACGTTTCAAGATACCGCTCGCCGATGACTTGCTGTTTTTCATCCTCAGTACCCGGATGATGCCTCCGATCGCGGTGGCGATCCCGATATTCCTGATGTACCGGCAACTGGGCCTTTCAGACACCCATCTGGGGATGATCCTGCTCTATACGGCGGTGAATATCTCGCTCGCGGTTTGGTTGCTCAAAGGATTCATAGACGAGATCCCCCGTGAATACGAAGAGGCAGCGCTGATCGACGGCTACACAAGGTTTCAGGCGTTCTACAAAGTCGTGCTCCCGCAGGCCGCAACGGGCATCGCCTCGACCGCGATCTTCTGCCTGATCTTTGCGTGGAACGAATACGCCTTTGCTGTTCTGCTAACCTCGGGAACCGCTCAAACCGCGCCACCCTTCATCCCGACGATCATCGGCGTTGGTGGGCTTGACTGGCCCGCCGTGGCCGCGGGCGCCACGATCTTCCTGTTGCCGGTCATGATCTTTACCATCCTCTTGCGCAAACACTTGCTGCGCGGGATCACATTCGGAGCGGTCCGCAAATGAGCAACTTTTTCACCGGCCTGCTGAACCTGCGCCGTGGTCCATGGGAGATGCTGGCGACCATCCTGATCGGTCTGGGTGTGTTCATGCTGATGCAGCCGTTTGTGCTCTGGGCCTTTACCTACTCTTTCATCACCACATTGGTGGGCACCGTGATGTTCATCATCGTGTCCCATTTCAAGGACTGACCCCGTGGCCCAGATCGTCATAGAAAACATCCGCAAGGAATTCGGCGATTTCACCGCCGTTCGGGAATCCAGCTTTACCATCGAGGATGGCGAGTTTTTCATGCTGCTTGGTCCATCGGGCTGTGGCAAGACCACCACCCTGCGGATGATCGCCGGGCTGGAGCTGCCGACCTCGGGGCAGATTTATCTCGACGGCGAGGAAATCAGCCAAAAGCCACCCAGCCAGCGCGACATCGCCTTTGTCTTTCAGATGTTCGCGCTGTACCCGCATCTGAACGTGCGCAAGAACCTCAGCTATCCATTGATCAGTCAGGGCATGCCCCGCGCGCAGATCAAGGCCAAAATCAACGAGGTCGCGGACATTCTCGGAATTCAGGACATCCTTAATCGCCCTGTCGGCGGGTTGTCCGGTGGGGATCGTCAGCGGGTGGCCCTTGGCCGCGCCATTGTGCGTGATCCCAAGGCGTTCATGATGGACGAACCGCTTGGCGCACTGGATGCTGAGTTTCGCGAACATATGGCCGAAGAGCTGCGCGCCCTGCACGACCGAATGAACGCTACTACGGTCTATGTCACCCACGACCAGCTTGAGGCGATGCAGATGGGCGACAAGATCGTCGTCATGAACAATGCCGTGGTCGAACAGTTCGGCACGCCGCAGGAAATCTACGACAAACCGGCGACTATGTTCGTTGCCGACTTTATCGGGTCTCCGTCGATGAACTTTCTGCGGTTCAACGGCACCCTTGCCGAAGGGTCCACATCGGTGTCACTGAATGGTGCGGCCCTCGGCGTGCCCCGCCAGATCGAGGGGACAACCGGAAACCTCGTTTTTGGTGTCCGTCCCGAACACGTAACCCTGACCGACAACGGTCCCTATCGTGGCGAGGTTCTTGCCTCGGAATATCTTGGAACCACCCAGATCATCACGCTGGCAACTGCGAATGGCGAACTCAAGGCCCGGATCGACAGCGCCCAGACCGCAACAGTCGGCGAAACCGTCGGCCTCACATTCGACGCCCGCAAGATCACCCTATTTGACGAAAACAGCGGCGCTGCTCTGCGTTCGGCCCTGAACAACGAGGTGCTCGCCCATGGCTGAAGTCATGCTCAAGAACCTATCGAAATCCTTTGGCGATGACATCGGTGTCGCGGATATGACCATGACGATCCCCGATGGCGCATTCGTTGTCCTGCTTGGCCCGACCGGCGCAGGCAAGACGACCACGCTGCGCTTGATTTCGGGACTCGAAACAATGGATAGCGGCGAAGTCTGGATCGGCGGGCGCAATGTGGGCACCGAGACGCCGGCGCAACGCGATGTCGCGATGGTGTTTCAGCAATATTCGCTCTACCCACATCTGTCGGTGCGCGATAACCTCGCCTTTCCGCTGAAATCGCCGATCCTTAACACCCCGGCTGACGAGATAGAACGCAAGGTGGCCGAGGTCGCCAGCGTGCTTCAGATCAGTCACAAGCTTGATAACAAGGCCACCGCCCTATCCGGTGGCGAAATGCAGCGGGTTTCCATCGGCCGTGCGTTGGTGCGTGACCCTTCGATCTATCTGATGGACGAACCGCTCGGCTCGCTGGATGCCAAGTTGCGCACCGATCTGCGGATCGAACTCAAACGCATCCACGCCTCGCTCGGTGCGACGCTGCTCTATGTGACCCACGATCAGATCGAAGCGATGACCATGGCCACTCATGTCGGCGTTCTCGACAACGGCAGGCTCGTGCAATTCGGCAGCCCGCGCGAGATTTACGAGAACCCCAACAGCCTCTATGTCGCCAGCCGTCTGGGCCTGCCCCGGATCAACATCCTGCCTGCCGACATCTTTGGCAACGTCCCAACCGGCACCAACCGGATCGGGATGCGCCCGGAACATATCACTCAGGGCACAGGTCAGGACGCCACGATCAAACGGGTCGAGCATCTGGGCGATCAGGCCCGTCTGCATCTGTCCCTGCAAGGGCATGACATCACCACCATCGCCGCCCCCGACACCGACTATCAGCCCGGCGCGCACATAAAGATCGCGCCGCGCAATCCGCTGTGTTTTGACGCGCAAGGCAATCGCATCCGCTAAGTAGGGAGAGACCATGAACCAGTTCATCAACGCTAAGGAAACCCTTGTTACAGACGCGATTGACGGTCTCATTGCCACCTCTGGCGGCGCATTGTCCCGACTGGATGGCTATCCGCACATCAAGGTGGTCTGCCGGGCGGATTGGGACAAATCGCAGGTCGCATTGATCTCGGGCGGTGGATCGGGGCACGAGCCGGCCCATGCAGGGTTTGTCGGAGCGGGCATGCTGACAGCAGCAGTTTGCGGCGAAGTCTTTGCCTCCCCATCGGTTGACGCGGTGCTGGCGGGCATTCTCGCGGTCACTGGCGAGGCGGGATGCCTCTTGATCGTCAAGAACTATACCGGCGACAGGCTGAACTTTGGCCTCGCCGCCGAACGTGCGCGGGCCTTTGGAGTCAAGGTATCGATGGTCGTGGTCGATGATGACATCGCCCTGCCCGACCTGCCACAATCACGTGGCGTGGCCGGCACATTGTTCGTCCACAAGATCGCAGGCGCAATGGCGCAGGATGGGGCCGATCTCGACACCATCACCAAAGCCGCGCAATCCGTGATCGCGAACATGGCGTCGATTGGAAAATCGCTGGATACCTGCACCGTTCCCGGTTCTGCCAAGGAAGACCGTATTGCCCCCGGCATGGCCGAACTTGGGCTAGGTATTCATGGCGAGGCAGGTGTCGAACAGGTTGCGTTCAAGGACGCCAGAACCGCGATGGACATTGTATTGGACAGGCTCGCCTCAAAAATCGGCAGCGGACCGCATGTGGCACTCCTGAACAATCTTGGTTCCACAACACCACTCGAAATGAGTATTCTGGCCCATGAACTCGCGACTTCTCCCAAGGCCGCCAATCTGCAGCACATCATCGGACCCGCGCCGCTGATGACATCACTCGACATGCATGGGTTTTCGGTCTCTGTACTGCCCGTTGACGACACCACCAAGACCCTGCTTGCCGCCCCGGTCGAGCTGTCCGCCTGGCCCGGAATGGTCGATATCACCCCGGTCGCCACGCGCCCTCTGCCCGACGGGCTCAGCCCGATACAACCGATCCCGTCGAGCAATCCAAAAAACCGCGCCGTGATCGAACAGGCCTGTGATCTGTTGATATCAGCCGAAACGGATCTCAACATGCTGGACGCGAAATCCGGCGATGGCGACACGGGCAGCACTCTCGCCACCGCCGCGCGCGCGCTGAACGGGGCCTTGGACCGGATGCCGCTGGCCGATCTGACACAGTTGTTCCGCGCGGTTGGCAACGAGCTCAGCCAGACCATGGGCGGGTCATCGGGCGTGATCCTTGCGATCTTCTTTGGCGCAACCGGCGACGCCTGTGCCAATGGCAGACCCACATCGCAAGCCTTGATGGCAGGGCTCGACCGGATCAGCCAAGTCGGAGGCGCCGCCAAGGGCGACCGCACGATGATCGACGCGCTTGGCCCCGCGCTGCAGGCGTTGCCAGATGGATTTGCCGCAGCCGCAGCCGCCGCGCGGGCGGGTGCGGATGCAACGGCCACGATGGATCGCGCCAAGGCGGGTCGCGCCTCGTATGTGCCGCCTGAAAACCTGATCGGCCATAACGATCCGGGAGCCGAAGCCGTGGCCTTGCTCTTTGAAGGGCTGGCCAAAGCCCTGTGATGACGACAATAAGAACCCATGAAGCCCTCGCCTGACCGCCTCGCAAATCCGACGATCAACGACATTGCGCGTGTCGCCGAGGTCAGCCTCGCGACCGTTGACCGTGTATTGAACGCCCGCCCCGGCGTACGACAGACAACCGTTCAAAAGGTAAACAAGGCAATTGCCGAACTTGGTTATGTCCGCGACACGGCGGCGGCCAATCTGGCGCGCGGGCGGGTCTACAACTTTACATTTATCCTGCCTTCCAACAGCAACGAGTTCATTCAGATGATGGAGGCGCAGATCGGGGAACTGAATGCGAGCCTGCGCCGTGAACGGACCAAGCTGTCCTGTACCCGCGTCACCGCCTTTGACCCGATTGCATTGGCCGAGGCGATCAAGGCAATCGACGCCTCGCAGGTCGATGGCGTCGCCATCTTTGGTCCGGAAACCCCATCGGTGCGTGATTCCATCGCGCATCTAAAGGCCAATGGCGTGACGGTGGTATCGCTGGTTGCCGATGTCCCCAGTTCCGAACGCGATTATTACGTCGGTCTGGACAACGTCGCCGCCGGGCGCACCGCGGCCCAGCTTCTCGGGCGGTTTCTTGGCAATACGCAAGGCAAGATCGCGGTGCTGACCGGTTCAATGCTGGCCCGCGACCATCTGGAACGCCGGCTTGGTTTTGACGAGGTCATGGCCCGCGATTTTCCAAACCTTGAGGTGCTTGCCTCACTTGAAGGGCGGGATGATCCCGACTTGATCGAAGAACTGGTGCCCCAAGCGTTAGGCAGCACCCCTGATGTGATCGGCATCTATTCTTCCGCAGCAGGGAACGAGGGGCTCTTGCGCGCGTTCCGCAAGTGGAAGCCGACCCTGCGTCCCGTGGTCATCGCCCATGAACTGACACCATTGTCACGAGCGGCATTGAGGGCGGGTGAGTTTGATGCGGTGATCAGTCAGGACTGCGGTCATCTTGTGCGCAGCGCCGTGCGCATCATGCGCGCGAACAGTGACAACATGCCGATCAACCTCGCGCAGGAACGTATCCGCATCGACATCTACCTTAAGGAAAACATGCCGCACTGACGCGGCGCTGATTTGGGAGGATCAATCATGAAAACCATCAAGGGACCAGCGCTGTTTCTGGCGCAATTCGCGGACGACGAGGCGCCGTTCAACTCGTGGGACGGGATCACGAAATGGGCTGCAGATTGCGGTTACAAGGGCGTGCAGGTGCCTAGCTGGGATGCGAGGCTCTTCGACCTCGCGCAAGCGGCGGACAGCAAAACATATTGTGATGACTTCAAAGGGCAAGCGGCCGACAACGGCATCGAAGTCACTGATTTGTCGACCCACCTTCAGGGACAGTTGGTCGCGGTGCATCCAGCCTATGACAGCGCCTTTGACGGCTTTGCCGATCCAAGCGTGCATGGCAACCCTGCAGCCCGCCAGGAATGGGCCGTGGATCAGGTTAAAAAGGCAATCACCGCCTCGGCCAATCTGGGCATCGACAAACACGTGACCTTTTCGGGCGCGCTGGCCTGGCCCTATATTTATCCTTGGCCACAACGCCCGGCGGGCCTAATCGAAACGGCGTTTGACGAACTCGCCAGCCGCTGGCGGCCAATTCTGGACCATGCCGAGGATAACGGCGTCGATGTCTGCTATGAAATCCACCCCGGAGAAGACCTGCATGACGGTGTGACATTCGAGATGTTTCTTGAGCGTGTCGACAATCATGCACGCTGCAACATGCTGTATGATCCGTCGCATTACGTGCTGCAATGTCTGGATTACCTCGACAATATCGACATCTACAAAGACCGGATCAAAATGTTCCACGTCAAGGATGCCGAGTTTAATCCCACCGGTCGCCAGGGGGTCTATTCCGGCTATCAGCCCTGGGTCAATCGCGCCGGACGGTTCCGCAGCCTTGGCGATGGGCAAGTCGATTTTGGTGCAATCTTCTCGAAAATGGCCGCCAATGATTTTGACGGATGGGCCGTTGTCGAATGGGAATGCTGTCTGAAACACCCCGAGGACGGTGCCCGCGAAGGAGCGGCATTTGTCAGCGATCACATCATCCGGGTCACGGAACGCGCCTTTGATGACTTTGCCGATGGTGGCACGGACGAGGCGGCGAACCGTAAGATGTTGGGGATTTCCTGACATGACACGCATCAGATTGGGCATGGTGGGCGGAGGGAACGACGCCTTTATCGGCGGCGTCCACCGCATCGCATCGCGCATCGACGACCGCTTTGAACTGATGGCGGGAGCGCTGTCGTCGACGCCGGAAAAATCCCGCGCCTCTGGCGAGGCGCTGAACCTGCCGCGCGTTTATGACGATTTTAAGCAGATGGCGATCCGCGAGGCACGCCTGAAAAACGGGATTGAGGCGGTTTCCATCGTTACCCCCAACCACGTGCATTACGCCGCCGCACGTGAATTCCTGAAACGCGGCATTCACGTGATCTGTGACAAGCCCCTAACCTCTACGCTGGCCGATGCGAAAAAGTTAGTCAAAGCGGCGGAATCCTCGGACGCGCTGTTCATCCTGACGCATAACTACACGGGCTATCCGATGATACGTCAGGCGCGGGCGATGATCGCGGCCGGCGATATCGGCAACATTCGCGTTGTGCAGGCGGAATATCCGCAGGATTGGCTCACCACTGAACAGGATTTCAAACAGGCAGAATGGCGCACTGACCCGGCGCGTTCCGGTGCTGGCGGCTCGACCGGAGACATAGGTACGCACGCCTTCAACCTCGCTTGTTTTGTCACCGGTTTGGAGCCCGACAGCCTCGCCGCCGATCTCGACGCCTTTGTTCCCGGTCGGCAGGTCGATGACAATGCGCATGTCATGCTGCGTTTCAAGGGTGGGGCCAAGGGGATGCTCTGGTCCAGCCAAGTCGCACCGGGAAATGAAAATGCGCTGAAGATCCGCCTCTATGGCGACAAGGGCGGATTGGAGTGGGCGCAGGAAGATCCCAACTATCTTTGGTTCACACCGTTCGGGCAGCCCAAACAGTTGATCACCCGCAACGGGGCAGGGGCCGGTGATGCCGCCGCGCGTCTCAGCCGCGTTCCGCCGGGTCATCCCGAGGGCTATCTTGAAGGATTCGCCAATATCTACAGCGAGGCCGCAGAGGCGATCACGGCCCGGCGCGATGGCAAGGAACCCGGCCCGGACGTTGTTTACCCGACCATTCTGGACGGGTTGCGTGGTGTGCAATTCGTTGACGCCTGTGTTCGGTCCTCGGCCCGCAACGCGGCATGGATTTCGCTGTAAATACCCTCTGAAACGAAAAACGGCGCCGAACTCGATTTCGGCGCCGTTTTCATTTTCAAATGCGCAACTTACTCTGCAGGCACTGCAGTTGCTTCAAGACTCAGCGGCGCTGGCAGGTGGTTCAACATCTCTTTCGGGCAGACCTGCAGGAAATGCGATTTCTCGATATCCCAGTGTTGCAGGATGTCGGCGGCCTTGCGGCTTCCGGTCTCTGCTGCATGGCGTTCGATCAACTCTTCCAACTGGGTTTCCCAATGCGGCACAGTCACCGGACATGTCACCAACGTTTCCGTGTTCATCAGCGATTGTGACGCCCCATCCGGATCGTAGAGATAAGCCATGCCGCCGGTCATGCCTGCGCCAAAGTTTGCGCCGATCGTGCCAAGGATCACCGCGATCCCGCCGGTCATGTATTCACACCCGTTGGACCCACAGCCTTCGATGACAACCTTGGCGCCACTGTTGCGCACCGCAAACCGTTCACCCGCGCGGCCCGCCGCAAACAGGTACCCGTCGGTCGCGCCGTAAAGGACCGTGTTGCCAATGATGGTGTTTTCATCCGCCGGCAACTGGCTCACCTGCGGAGGCCGAACGACAATTGTGCCTCCGGACAGACCTTTGCCGACATAGTCATTGGCGTCGCCCGAAACCTCGAGCTTGAGCCCCGGCGCGGCGAACGCCCCCAACGACTGCCCCGCCGACCCTTGCAGTTTCACCGTCAGATGATCGGACTGGAACGCGTTGCGCATCCCGAAATTGCGCACGATATGGCTGCTGGTGCGGGTGCCGACGGTACGGTGGGTGTTCTGCACCGCATAGGACAACTGCATCTTTTCGCCGTCGCGCAGGAACCGCGCCGCGTCACGCACGATCTCAGCGTCCAGAGTGTCGGGCACCGCGTTGCGCTCCTTGTCGCGATTGTACACGATGTCGGATGCGCCATCGACGGTGATCAACAGCGGGTTCAGATCCAGATCGTCCAGATGCGCGTTGCCCCGGCTTACCTGGCTCAGCAAGTCAGCCCGGCCGATTACGTCATCCAACGACCGCGCGCCGATGCTGGCGAGCAACTCCCGTACTTCCTGCGCGTAGAAGGTGATCAGGTTCACCACCTTGTCCGCAGTTCCGGTGAACTTGTCCCGCAACGCTTCGTCCTGCGTGCAGACACCCACCGGACAGGTGTTGGATTGGCACTGACGCACCATGATACAGCCCATCGCAATCAACGCCGCTGTGCCGATGCCATATTCCTCGGCCCCCAGCATCGCTGCGATCACGATGTCGCGCCCGGTGCGCAAACCGCCATCGGTGCGCAGCGTCACCCGTTCGCGCAACTTGTTCATAGCAAGAACCTGATGCGCCTCGGTCAAACCCATCTCCCACGGCAGACCGGCATATTTGATGCTGGTTGCAGGGCTGGCCCCGGTGCCGCCATTGTGGCCGGAAATCAGGATCACGTCCGCCTTGGCCTTGGCCACACCGGCGGCGATGGTGCCAACCCCAGAACTGGCCACCAGCTTCACCGTCACCTTGCAGCGCGGGTTGATCTGCTTGAGGTCATAGATCAGCTGCGCCAGATCCTCGATGCTATAGATATCGTGGTGCGGCGGCGGGCTGATCAGCGTCACGCCCTTGGTTGAATGCCGCAAGCGCGCGATCAGGTCCGTGACCTTCATTCCCGGTAACTGACCGCCTTCGCCCGGCTTGGCGCCTTGCGCGACCTTGATCTCAAGTTCTTCGCACTGGTTCAGATATTCGGCGGTCACGCCAAAACGGCCGCTGGCCACCTGCTTGATCTTGGCTGACGGATTGTCGCCGTTTGGTTCGGGCACGAAATGCGCCGGATCTTCTCCGCCCTCGCCGGAATCCGACTTGGCACCGATCCGGTTCATCGCGACGTTAAGGGTCTTGTGCGCCTCGGGGCTAAGCGCGCCAAGCGACATGCCCGGTGTCACGAACCGTTTGCGGATCGAGGTGATGCTTTCGACCTCTTCGATCGGCACCGGTTTGTTCAGCGGTTTGATGTCCAGCAAATCGCGCAAATGGATCGGCGGATTGCTCCGCATCCTCGCGGAATACTGTTTCCACAGCTCAAACGACGCCTTGTTGCATGCCATCTGGAGCATGTGCATGGTTGACGCTTCCCAAGCGTGACTCTCGCCAGATTTGCGCGCCTTATAGAAACCGCCAATGGGCAGCACGTCCTGACCGGATTCCCAGCCGCGTGCGTGGACCTCTTCGGCCTTGTGCTGAATACCGTGGATACCGATGCCGGAAATTCGGCTGATCATGCCGGGGAAATACTCGGCGCACATGGCGCGTGAAAGTCCCACAGCCTCAAAGTTCAGCCCGCCGCGATAGGAGGAAATCACCGAGATTCCCATCTTGGCCATGATTTTCAACAGGCCTTGATCGATTGCCTCGCGATACCGCGCCACCGCCTCGGTCAGCGACCCGTCGAGCAGGCCGCGCCGCAACCGGTCAGCCAGAGAATCTTCGGCCAGATAGGCATTGACCACCGTCGCGCCGCACCCGATCAGCACCGCGAAATAATGCGGATCGATACACTCGGCACTGCGCACGTTCAGCGAACAGAATGTCCGCAACCCGTTGCGTGTCAGGTGGCTGTGTACCGCGCTGGTTGCGAGGATCATCGGCATCGCGACCTTGCCCGGACCAGAGAACTGATCGGTCAGCACGATATGCCCGGCACCGGACCGAACGGCGTCTTCGGCTTCGGACCGGATCCGGCCCAGACCAGCGTTCAATGCGCCCGGCCCTGCCTCGAACGAACAATCGATCTCGACAAAGGGAGCGTTGAACTGCTCTACCAGCTTGCCCCATTGGGAATTGCCGACAAAGGGGCTCTCTAGAACCACGATCTCGGTCTGGCTGCTGTCTTCGTCCAAGACGTTCTTGAGATTGCCGAACCGCGTTTTCAGGCTCATCACCCGATACTCGCGCAGCGAGTCGATCGGCGGGTTGGTCACCTGGCTGAAATTCTGGCGAAAGAAATGGCTCAGCGGGCGGTATTGTTTGGACAGAACCGCGCTTGGCGTATCATCGCCCATGCTGGCAAGCGCCTCTTTGCCATCCTCGGCCATTGGCGACAGGATTTGCTCAAGTTCCTCAATCGAATATCCAGCCGCGATCTGACGCTTGCGCAACTCGGCCCCATCGAACAGCGGCGCTTCCTGAACGCCGAGCAATGCCTCATCAGCATCGTTGATCTTGCCAACCCATTCACCGAAGGGCAGCGCTTTGGCCATCTTGTCCTTGATCTGCTGGTCGCGATAGAGCTTGCCCTTCTTCATATCCACGGCCAGCAACTGACCCGGGCCCAGCGCGCCTTTTTCGCGCACAGTTGCCTCGTCAATCGGCACCATCCCCGCCTCGGATCCGGCGATCACCAGCCCGTCTCCGGTCACCACGTACCGCATGGGCCGCAAGCCGTTCCGGTCCAGGCCCGCACAGACCCAGCGCCCATCGGTCATCGCCAGCGCGGCGGGGCCGTCCCATGGCTCCATCACGCTGTTGCAATAGGAATACATATCGCGCCACGCCTGCGGCAGTTCGACCGCCTGCTTGGACCAGCTCTCGGGCACCAGCATAGTTTTAGCCATTGGCGCCGACCGTCCAGCACGCACCAGCACTTCGAAAACCGAATCCAGCGCCGCGGAATCCGATGACCCGTTGGCGATGATCGGTTTGATGTCCTCGGCCATGTCGCCAAACGCCGAACTTGCCATGCGGATCTCGTGACTCCGCATCCAGTTCATGTTGCCCTTCAGCGTGTTGATCTCGCCGTTATGGGCCAGCATCCGGAACGGCTGTGCCAGCCACCATTGCGGGAAGGTGTTGGTTGAATAACGCTGGTGATAGATCGCAAACGCGCTTTCAAACCGTTCGTCCATCAGATCGGGATAGAATTCCGCAACCTGTTCGGCCAGCATCATGCCCTTGTAGATGATCGACCGGCAGGACAGCGAGGCGAGATACAGATCGCCAATCCCAGCCGCAAGCGCCGCCTTTTCGATCCGTCGCCGGATCACATAGAGCTCGCGCTCAAAGGTCTCTTCGTCGACGCCCTTGATGTTTGACAGAATGATTTGCTCGATCTCAGGCCGCGTCGCGTTCGCCTTCTCTCCCAGACAGGTCACATCGACCGGCACGTGCCGCCAGCCATAGATGTAATAGCCCATGCGCAGAATTTCGGTTTCGACGATTGTGCGGCATTTCTCCTGCGCCCCAAAATCTGTGCGCGGCAAAAAGACCTGTCCGACGGCGATCAGCTTGTCGTGGTGCGGCTCGTGGCCAGTGCGTTCGATCTGGTCGTAAAAGAACGGCACAGGGATCTGTACGTGAATGCCAGCACCATCGCCGGTTTTGCCATCCGCATCCACCGCGCCCCGGTGCCAGATCGCCTTGAGCGCCTTAATCCCGGATTCGACCACCTGACGGCTCTTGGAGCCATCAATCGACACCACAAGACCGACACCACAAGACGAATGCTCTTCACTTTCGGAATACAGTCCGTTCTCGGCCATCCACTTACGCTTTTCGGCTTCGGCCCGGGCCCAGTTTTCATCATATTTGGTCATGGATTGCTTCCTTGTTCTGGGGCCGATACCGAATCGAGTACGTCCTGTTCTGTCAGTTGCTTGCGACTGCCTGCAAAGGCATAGCCATCGGGTTTGCAGTCGATATAAACCTCTTGCGTCAACGGCAGGTCGCCGATGTCATCCAGCGATCCTGCAGACAGGCTCATCATGCCCTCAGGCAGAATATCGCCCGGCTGGATCCGGTAGAACAGGCTCGACCCGCAGGTTCCGCAGAAACCACGTTCGGCCCATTCGCTGGATTTGTAGATCCGGATGGAATCCTCACCCTCCCAGACAATCCCGTCAAGCGGCACGTCCAGTCCGAGTTCGATCCCACCACTGAATTTCCGGCACATGCCGCAATGACAGGCACCAATGTGATCCGGCGCCTGCTTCAGGGTATAACGCACCGCGCCGCACATACAGCCGCCCGTTGTTGAAACGCTCATGATTGCTCCCCCGCTTCATCCTTAGGTGCGAACAGCTCCAGACATTCGGCTTCGCTCAGCCGACGGTGATCACCGCTCAGCGCATAGCCCGTTGGGATTCTGTCAGCATAAAATTCCAGCTTCATTGTGTTGCCAGCGGCGTTGTCAAACAGTCCGGCGGCCAGATTTCGAACTTGGTCGTCGACAGTCTTGTACCAGATCGCCGATCCGCAAGTTTCACAGAACGCGCGTTCTGCCCATTCGGACGAGCAATAGGTCCGGACCGGTCCTTCAACCTTGATCGTTTCGGGATCGGTCGGCACCGTCATGAACATGCTGCTGGTCCATCTGCGGCACATATCGCAATGACAGGCACGCAAGATCGGGGCGCCCGCCGTGGCGCGAACCGTCACCGCACCACACATACAACGCCCTTCTAATTCAGCCATTGCAAGCCTCCCCCAGCCTCAAAGCCAAAAAGCCAAGTTCGTCGGGAAACTTCAGTGAGATTGGCGTTTGGTCCAGTGTCTCCGGGTCGCTCGTCTTGTTCTGGCGCGAATATGCGCCTTCAATGAAAAGGTCCAGGTCGCTTGACACCAGGATCTCAAACTCAAAATCAAGAACATTCGAGCCGCTTATGCGCTCGAAACTGCGTCGCAGCGTGCCTGTTTGAAACGGGTAACCGTCGAGTTCGACTGTTTCTCCGGTCAAGGTCGCCTCTGAAGTCAGACGGTATTCGAGATCTTTCAAACGCCCGGTTCCGATCTGTGCACTGCGAGCGGTGGTTGCAGTCCCGTTCGCCACCAGATTGGCCAGAGTGATTGAGTGGCCCTCGTCAAATGCAATATCGACGGTCTGCAGTCCGTCCCTCAGTGAATAACCTGAGAAAGCCCATTCCTTGGTGAAAATATGGGTCTCGTGCAATTCTCCGTTCAGAAAGCTGCGCTCTTCGAAATGGGTCCCGCAGTCGAGCACCGTCGTGGCGACACAGCTTTCCTTTTCAATAGTGACGACTGCTTCGCAACCCGCTGGAACTGTAATCGTATCGGCCGAATTCGCGGCGCTTGCTACACCCGAAACGACAGTTGAGAATGCGGCAACAGCGGTCGTTCTGACCGCTGATCGACGCACCCTGTACTCCGTTCTGTAGCTCACGTTGTTTACCTTGTATGTTAACTGGGTAGGTCAGACAATTTGACCATTGGCCGTCAATTTTTTTGTCCATCTATTGCGATCGACGTAGGCAGCGATCACCCCTTGGGCTGATCGCAATCCGCACCCTTACAGTTCACTCAGCGGCGATAGCCGCCGCGCCTGAATTCAGACGCTTGAGAACGGCGTCTGCACAATCACGCCCGTCTCGAATGGCCCAAACCACCAGCGACGCGCCACGCACGATATCACCAATGGCATAGACCCCGTCCAGCGCGGTTTCGCCGGTTGTGAATTCGGCCCGAACGGTGCCCCACCGGGTAACCGCAAGTTCCGGTTGCTCCCAGAGCGTCGGCAGGTCTTCCGGCTCAAAGCCGAGCGCCTTGATTACCAGATCAGCGTCTTCGACGTAATCGGCACCTTCGATGACTTCCGGAGATTGCCGGCCACTGGCATCGGGCGCGCCAAGGCGCATTTTCTGGACCATCACACCTGTTACCGCATCGTCACCGGCAAATCCTTTTGGTGCGCTGAGCCATTCAAAGATGACGCCCTCTTCCTCGGCGTTCGCCACCTCGCGCTGGCTTCCCGGCATGTTGGCCCGGTCCCGGCGATACAGGCATTTGACGCTGGTGGCGCCTTGGCGAATGCTGGTGCGGACACAATCCATTGCCGTATCACCGCCACCGATCACGACAACCCGTTTGCCTTGGGCATTCAGCTTGCCGGACTCGAAATCTTCGACCGTGTCGCCAAAACTCTTGCGGTTGCTCACCGTCAGGAAATCAATGGCCTTTTCGATACCCTGCAATCCACTTCCGGGCATTGCCAGATCGCGGGATTTATAGACACCCGTGGCAATGATGACCGCATCATGCTGCGCCCGAATCTCTTCAAAGGAAATATCCTCACCCACGGCACAGCCCAGCCGGAACGTTACACCGCCTTGTTCAAGCTGTTCGTTCCGGCGCATCACCACGTCTTTCTCAAGCTTGAAGCCCGGGATGCCATAGGTCAGCAAACCGCCTGCACGGTCATGACGGTCATAGACGGTCACCTGAACACCGGCCCTGCGCAGCACATCCGCTGCCGCGAGGCCACCCGGGCCGCCACCGATGATCCCGACGCTTTCAGTCCGTTCCTGCGCAGGCGAAATCGGCTGCACCCAGCCATTTTCCCATGCTGTATCGGTGATGTACTTTTCGACAGCGCCGATGGTCACGGTCCCATGTCCGGACTGTTCGATCACACAATTGCCTTCGCACAACCGATCCTGCGGACAGATACGCCCACAGATCTCGGGGAAGGTGTTGGTCGCCTGACTGACTTCGTAGGCTTCTTGCAACCGGCCCTCTGCTGTCAAACGCAACCAATCAGGGATGTTGTTGTGCAGCGGACAATGGCTCTGACAATAGGGTACACCGCACTGGCTGCACCGGCTTGACTGTTCCTTGGCCTTGGCATCTGCATACTCGGCATAGATCTCGTCAAAATCCTCGCGCCGCTTGCCCGCGTCACGTTTGGCCGGCATATCCCGATCGATCTGAACGAATTTCAGCATTGGTTGCTTTGCCACAGCGAGATCTCCATGATACCTTGGTTGAGAACGTCTTTAAGCGACTTGCAGAATGATTAAAAGTCAGAATTACTGACCTAAATACAAGGCTTTGTCACTGCTCTGCCGGATATTGATGCAAGCAGCCTCTAAATTAGGCAACATACCGGACCTATATTTTATCTTTCTTATTATTCTAAAGCACTTATACGTATCGGTGCAACGCTTCATGTCTTTGGCCGAACGATACCATGCCCCTGTTTCAACTGCTCCTTGTTGCCCTAATTCAGGGCCTGACAGAGTTTTTGCCGGTTTCTTCGTCCGGTCACCTGATTCTCTTGCCCGGCCTGACCGGTATGCAGGATCAGGGTCAATTGATTGATGTCGCCGTTCATGTTGGAACGCTTGGCGCGGTGGTTGTCTACTTCTGGAGCGACGTCAAAGTTGGCTTGCTGGGCCTGCCACGCCTACTGACAGGCAAGGTCGATACTCCGGGCGCAGCACTCGCACTAGGCCTGATCATCGCCACGATACCAGTCATACTGGTCGGAGCCGTCCTTCATTTCACCGGGCTCAGTGACGTACTCAGGTCAGTCGCCGTGATCGGTTGGACCATGTTGATCTTTGGCATCGTTCTCTACTGGGCCGATCAGACAGGGACACAACAAAAGACCGCAACCAGTTGGCCGCTGAAAGACGCGCTGATCATGGGCCTGTGGCAGGCCGTTTCCCTGATCCCTGGAACCTCAAGGTCAGGCATTACCATCACCGGAGCGCGCCGCCTTGGCTATGCCCGTGAAGATGCTGCGAAACTCGCGATGTTGATGTCGATACCAACAATTGCGGCATCGGGCATCCTGTTGGGTGCCGAAGTCGCCTTGGACGCCAACACCGCGGTCATGCGCGATGGGGCCATCGCCGCTGCGTTCGCCTTTTTCGCCGCTTTACTGGCGCTTACTCTGATGATGCGACTGCTGCGCAGCGTCAGTTTTACACCTTACGTGATCTATCGGATCATTTTGGGGATCGCGCTGCTGATCTATGCCTACAGTGACTCAAGTCCGCAGGTTGCTGGCTGACTTCTGAAGCGCGTCATACTGGCCAGACGGCCGAAAGCGCCACAGATACTCGGGCAGGACCGACTCCATCGCGACCGGCGCAATATCAAGGTCGGCAAACCCCTTGGCATCATCGGCAACAACATTGTCACGGCGAAGATTGCGTAGCTGATCGCGTGTCAGCACACCGTTGCTGATCAGGCCGAAAGACGCAGCCTGAAGCATGTCAAAACTGAATGCCATGATCCCCGCCATCCAGAATGGCATGTTCACCACAACGCGGCGCCGGCTGATGACGTCAAGCATCTGCGCAATCAACGCACGCATCGTCTTGATCTCTGGCCCGCCCAGTTCATAGACCCCCGGCGCAGCATCTCCGGTCACCGCCTTGACGGCGGCCTTGGCAACGTCGTCAACGTAAACGGGCTGAAACCGCGTATCTCCCGCCGCAATCGGCAGGATCGGACCCATCCGGGCCATACCGGCAAACCGATTAAAGAACTGATCCTCCGCACCGAAGATGACCGAAGGCCGCAGGATCACGGCATCCGGCATGAACTTAAGAACGGCAGCTTCCCCAAGTCCCTTGGACCGGCTGTAGTCGCTATCTGACTCCGCATCGGCCCCGATGGCTGACAGCTGAACCATGCGCGCGATTCCCTGCCCGGCAGCGATGCGCGCGACGCGTTCGGCGCCCTCGGTCTGAATTGCCTCAAAACTGTTCTTGCCGGATTCGTTCAGTATCCCTACGCAGTTCACAACCGCGTCGGCGCCCTGCATGGCCGCAGCCACCGAGCCGTCGCTGCGAATGTTGCACAATATCGGTTCAACCTGCCCGACAACGCCATAGGGACGCACGAATATCGCCTCGTTCGGACGCCTTACCGCGACCCGAACGCGCCAACCCTCTTGCGCAAGGTGGCGCGCGATATACCGCCCCACAAATCCGGATCCGCCAAAGATTGTGACCAGTTTGGACATGCCAGCGCTCCCTGCAGGTTGGGTCTCATCGGATCTACCGCCCCGAACTCATGCAAACAAGGCGCAAAAATGCCGCGCGTTCCGGAAACTGGACCCAAGGCAGGTATCGACGATGCGACACGCGCGCAAATTGGCGTTCCCGAGGGTTTTCGAAATTTCCAATTGACACCCCCCGCTCCGCCACTTAAAGGCTCCCCTCACGACACCTGCCCAGGTGGCGGAATGGTAGACGCGCTAGCTTCAGGTGCTAGTGTTCGCAAGGACGTGGAGGTTCGAGTCCTCTCCTGGGCACCAAAATCAACCCTCAAAAATCAGCACGTTACGATTCTAAGGGGATCCCCTTATCTTGTTCTCGCGAACTGCCCCACCGCACGGAGCCCATCCGATGAGGCATCGACAGCTGAAACTATGGCCGATCCTCTAAGCAAAAATTTGCACACTCGGAACAGTCGGCCATCCCATTTTTATACACCTAGCATCCGTTGCGGCAATCTTGGCGTTACGATGACAATGCCTCGAGGCGACTTCCAACACCGCAGCGCTTACGGCATAGACAAGATCGCGCATCATCGTTCAGCAATTATAATGGTATAACCGCCTCCGACATGGCCAACGCGGGCATAGTGTTCAAAATTTGGCAAAGTCCCGCGCAGATTTCAGTGGCCCAGAGGCAAGACCGTTGGACTTATCCGGATCCTAGGGTACGCTCCCGGGTCAAGCGGCAACAAGATGAGCAGGCACCTTAAAAACCATCGGTGTAAGGCGTGAGGGCGGTTGAGACGTGGCGCAAATCCGCGCCAAAGCTCAGGCTCGCAAACTTGCATACCGTTGCAAACGGAAATATGCGGGTTTGATATGAGGAAAAGAATGCCAGCTTCCTAGGCAGAGACGACCAGTAAGAACATTTAACAATGCAGATCATGTTATAGGGCGGAACCAGAATGATAAGCGGTATGAATTCAATTCTGAAGGCAACGTGTGTGAGTGTGCTCATGGTCGGGGGCGCGGCTTATGCGGGCAATATTGCGCCGGTCGGCGATGACCCGGTCGTTACTGTGCCGCCCTCGTCAAATCCAAACAGCTCAGCGCTGTTCGATGGCTTCTATGTGGGTGCCAGCATTGGATATGCCTTTGAGGGAGATGATCGCGTCGGTCTGCGTGGAAACGCCCCCAGTTTCGATATCGGCACCCTGTCAAACGACGGCGGCATCGCTGACATCCATCTTGGGTATAGGTGGAGGTTTGATACCTACGTGGTCGGCGTGGAGCTTGGCGTGGAAGGTGGATCGGTTGGCTCGGATACCTCTGGCGCGGGCTATAATGCTTCGATGGACCTGAATAACACGGTTAATCTCCGTCTCAATATGGGACGCACCTTGGACGAGCGAACACTCGTCTATGGGTTTGCAGGCGTCGCGAGAGGTGATTTTGACTATGCTGTTTCTGGCACTGGAGCCGCTGGCCCGGTATCGATTTCAGAAGATGTGACCGAGACGGGCTATGTGGTTGGCATCGGGATCGAACGCGCCCTAAGCGATCAATGGTCGATCCGATCAGAGTATCAGTACGGCAACTTCGGAAAAGTTGAGCTTTCCGATGCTGCAGGAAACACAACCTCCGCGACGCCAGACTATCACTCGATCAAGGTTGGTGTGAACTTCGCATTCTAGACGGTTGAAGAACCATCTCGTGCTACGGCTCGATCCTTCGCTAGGAATGGGAAGGCGAGTGGTGGCACATACTGCGTGTCGACTATAACTAGAACCCTTACCCATCATCTAACACGGTGAAATCTAGGATTTCAGACAGCGTTAGATGATACAGAACAAGATCGAAGCGCTCTAGGTTCGACCGAGTATCCCCAAGAGGCTGAAACCGGCCTCCCCTTATTCCCAGACGAGCCAATCCCGCGGAACCTCCCTGACAGGAAAACCAAGCGCAGAGCATCCTTGCAGGGCGGCAGAAGTGCGGCGACCGAATTGACCAATGTCGCATTTGACGTGGTTCTTGTCCGATCCCAGACTCTTATTTGCTGATGGAATGCTGCATCGTGGTGTCGCAATTGAGCGAGGTCGCGATGAGATATTCAGGTTTGCGGGTGATCAAGGAGGCCCTGACGGGTCATAAGGGCTGGAAACCCGCCTGGCGCGATCCCGAACCGCAGGCGCATTATGACTATGTCATCATCGGCGGTGGCGGACATGGTTTGGCAACGGCTTATTATCTCGCCAAGCATTTTGGCAAGAAACGCATCGCGGTACTGGAAAAGGGCTGGATCGGCGGCGGCAACGTGGGCCGAAACACGACGATCATCCGCTCCAACTATCTTCTCGATGGCAACGAGCCGTTCTATGAAATGTCGCTGAAGCTCTGGGAAGGTCTGGAGCAAGAGCTGAATTACAACGCGATGGTCAGCCAGCGCGGCATCCTGAACCTGATCCACAGCGACGCGCAGCGCGACGCCTTTGTGCGGCGCGGCAATGCAATGATCCTGAATGGAGCAGATGCCGACCTTCTCAGTGTCGATCAGATCCGTGCGCGGTATCCGTTCCTTGATTTCAACAATGCGCGCTTTCCGATCAAAGGCGGATTGGCACAGCATCGGGGTGGGACGGTCCGTCATGACGCGGTCGCCTGGGGCTATGCGCGCGGCGCGGACAGCCACGGCGTTGATATCATACAGAATTGCGAAGTGACCGGCTTTCGTGTCGAGAACGGCGTCTGCAAAGGTGTCGAAACCTCGCGCGGTTTCATCGGCGCGGGAAAGGTGGCGGCCTGTGTGGCCGGCTCATCCGGTCGCCTGATGGCGATGGCCGACATGCGTCTTCCAATCGAAAGCCACGTCTTGCAGGCCTTTGTCTCTGAAGGGCTGAAACCGGTGCTGCCCGGCGTTATCACCTTTGGCGCTGGTCACTTTTATTGCAGCCAGTCCGACAAGGGTGGTTTGGTGTTCGGTGGCGACATCGATGGGTACAACTCCTACGCCCAGCGCGGCAATCTGCCCGTCGTCGAGGACGTCTGCGAAAGTGGCATGGCGCTGATCCCAGCCCTCGGGCGCGCGCGCCTTCTACGGATGTGGGGCGGCATCATGGACATGTCGATGGATGGTTCACCGATCATCGACGCCACCCATATCGACGGCCTCTATTTCAACGGTGGCTGGTGCTATGGCGGGTTCAAGGCCACTCCGGCGTCGGGCATGTGCTATGCGCATCTGCTCGCCACCGGCAAGCCACACGAGGTTGCCACCGCCTACCGCTTTGACCGGTTCCGTCGTGGTTACATGATCGACGAAAAAGGCATGGGCGCACAGCCCAACCTGCATTGAGGTGCTGAGACATGCTTATTGACCATCCCCTTCTTGGCCTCCGCGACTCGCAAGAGTTCACCTATTTGGGTGATGCATCTCTGATCGATCGCCCGGACTGGCAGGCCGACGATGCCGCCGATCAATTCCACGACTATCTCTATCAGCGCGACAACCCGGCCGGTCTCCACCGTGAATTGTGGTTTCACGAAGTTGGCGACCGCAGTTGGCTGTTGGTGACGCGCAACACGGTGACCCACGAAATCACATCCGTCGAAATGGCCCGCGACGTGGCCCGCAGCAAGGGGCGTGGCAAATGAGCCAGATAAACAGGCTTGATGGTGGCCAGATCAACACTGGCCGGACGATCAATTTCACCTTTGATAGCAAGAAATACCAGGGATATCCCGGCGATACGCTGGCCTCGGCTCTGCTGGCCAACGGCGTACGGCTGATGGGCCGGTCATTCAAATATCACCGCCCGCGTGGAGTCCTGACCTCTGGCAGCGAAGAACCGAACGCACTGGTCGAGTTGCGCAGCGGCGCACGGCAAGAGCCGAACACACGCGCCACCACCGCAGAGCTTTTCGATGGGTTGGAAGCGAACAGCCAGAACCGCTGGCCATCCCTGAAATTCGATGCCATGGCGATCAACGACCGATTCTCGAATTTCCTGACCGCTGGATTCTACTACAAGACCTTCATGTGGCCTGCTGCCTTCTGGGAAAAGCTCTATGAGCCGATCATCCGCAAGGCCGCCGGCCTAGGATCGTTATCGTTGCAAGAAGATCCCGATCAGTACGACAAGGGCTTCTTGCATTGCGATCTTCTGATCGTCGGCGCCGGTCCATCGGGGCTGGCAGCGGCGCTGACAGCAGGACGTGCGGGTGCGCGGGTGATCCTTGCAGACGAAGATTTCGCCTTTGGCGGCCGCCTGAATGCCGAAACCTTTGCCATTGGCGATAACTCTGGCCCTGATTGGGTCGCGGCCACCTTGGCAGAGCTACAATCCCTGCCCAATGTCCGCTGCATGACCCGCACGACCGTGATCGGCGCGTTTGATCATGGCATTCAAGGCGCGGTCGAGCGGGTTTCGGATCATCTGGCAACTCCTGCCGCCGGCAAACCGCGGCAAATTCTGTGGCGCATCTACGCCAAGCGGACCCTGCTGTGCGCCGGTGCCATCGAGCGCCCGATCTCCTTTGAGAACAACGACCGCCCCGGCATCATGCTGGCAGGAGCGATGCGTGCCTATGTCAATCGTTGGGCTGCGACACCGGCAAAGAAGGTCGCGATCTTTACCAACAATGATGACGGCCACCGCACCGCAGTTGATCTGATGGCCAAAGGTGTCACCGTCGCCGCCGTCATCGACACTCGCGCCGATGCACCACGCATCGCCGATTGCGAGCTATTGTCGGGCGCACAGGTCGTGGACACGTCGGGCCGTCTGGGGCTGTCGTTTGTCAAGCTGCGGCTGGCTGACCGCTCCGAACGCACCATCGAATGCGGCGCGCTTGGCGTATCCGGTGGCTGGAACCCGAACGTGCATCTGACGTGCCATCAACGCGGGCGCCCTGTCTGGAACGAGGCGATTGCTGCATTCGTTCCGGGCGGCGACTTGCCGACAGGTCAGAGCGTTGCGGGTGCCGCGAGTGGTGAATTCTCGACCCATGCGGCGCTTGGCACCGGCTCCAAAGAAGCCGCCGCCGCATTGCGTGATATCGGCATCAAGGCCCGCGCAATCACTCTGCCCAAGGCAGAAGATGCACCCGTAAACCTGCAACCATTCTGGTATGTCGGCGAAGGCAAGGGCCGCGCCTGGTTGGATCAGCAGAACGATGTGACCGTCAAGGACGTAAAGCTGGCGCATCAGGAAAATTTCCGCTCGGTCGAACATCTGAAACGCTATACCACGCTTGGCATGGCCACGGATCAGGGCAAGACGTCAAACATGGGCGGGCTTGCGATCATGGCCGAACTTGCAGGCAAGTCGATCCCCGAGGTCGGCACGACAATCTTTCGCCCACCTTACACGCCCGTTGCGATGGGGGCCTTTGGTGGCCGGTCGCGCGGCAAGCATTTTCACCCGGTCCGCGAGACGCCCAGCCACAAATGGGCCGTCGAGCAAGGCGCGGTCTTTGTCGAAGTCGGTAACTGGCTGCGTGCGCAGTGGTTTCCGCGCCCCGGCGAAACCACCTGGCGCGAAAGCGTTGATCGCGAAGTACGCGCCGTGCGGGGTTCGGTCGGGGTGTGTGACGTGACAACCTTGGGCAAGATCGACGTGCAGGGCACCGATGCCGCAGAGTTCCTGAACAAGGTTTATGCAAACGGGTTTGCCAAACTTGCCGTGGGCAAGACACGCTATGGTCTGATGCTGCGCGAGGATGGCATCGCAATGGATGATGGTACCACCGCACGATTGGCCGAAGATCATTTCGTGATGACAACCACAACGGCAAACGCGGTCTCCGTGTACCGCCATATGGAGTTCGTGCGTCAGTGCCTCTGGCCTGACCTTGATGTGCAGTTGATCTCGACCACCGAAGCCTGGGCTCAATATGCCGTGGCGGGGCTAAACGCGCGTAAACTGCTGGAAAAGATCGTCGATCCCGAGTTCGACATGTCCAACGAAGGCTTTCCCTTCATGGCCTGCGGTGAAATCACAGTTTGCGGCGGCCTGCGGGCGCGGCTGTTCCGAATTTCGTTTTCGGGCGAACTGGCCTACGAGATCGCTGTGCCGACACGCTATGGTGATGCTTTGATCCGCCGGATCATGCAGGCGGGCGAAGAATTCGACGTTGTTCCCTATGGCACCGAAGCGCTTGGCGTCATGCGGATCGAAAAGGGCCACGCGGCGGGCAACGAACTGAACGGAACGACAACTGCGCTGAACCTCGGCATGGGCCGGATGGTATCCAAGAAAAAAGACTCTATCGGCTCCACCCTGTCAGAACGCGAGGGGCTGAATACCGAAGATGCCTTGGCCCTTGTCGGCTTTAAGCCCAAGAACAATGCCGAAAAGGTGACGGCCGGTGGGCATCTGATGCAGCAGGGCACCACGGTGGATGCCGCACATGATCAGGGCTATGTCACCTCGGCCGCCTATTCGCCGATCCTCAATAGCTCGATCGGCATCGGGTTTCTCAAGAGTGGCCTCAGCCGCATGGGCGAAACCTTGCGACTGGTCAGCCCGCTGACCGGCACCGATATCGAAGTCGAAGTCGTTTCCGCGCATTTCGTCGATCCAGAAGGGGAACGTCTCCGTGCATGATATGATAGCACTCACAGCGCTTGGCGGTACATCCGCGCAGATCGACACCTTTGACGGGTTGGTGATTTCGGAATGCCCGGATTGGGCGCTGGCGTCCTTGGCCGGGCGCCTCGGGCAAGAGGTGGACAGCGGCAAGGCTGCTCAGGCTATACTCGGCGCTGCATTGCCCGATGTCGGGAAATGTACCGATGCCACACCGTACTATGTCTTCTGGACGGGTCCCGACCAGTGGATGATCGAGGCCCCGCATCACAGCCACGAAGACTTGGCGGCACAGATAAAAGAAGCCGTTCAAGCCGCTGGCTCGGTCACAGAACAGACCGATGGCTGGGTGCGCTTTGATCTGGTTGGCCCGCGCTGCCACGATACGCTGGAATTGCTTTGCAACGCTGATACGCGGAGCATGGCAGCGAACACAACCACCCGTAACCGAATGGAGCATCTTGGCTGTTTCCTGATCTGTCGCGCCGATGAGCATTTCAGTGTGTTAGGCCCACGATCCTCTGCGGGCAGCCTGCATCACACCCTGATCACAGCCGCCCGCAGCGCAATCTAGGACGGGATCGACCGGTTCTTTTCGACGCGGAACAGGTTGATCTTCTGTCGATCCTGCTGTGGCGTCATACCAAACGCCTCGCGATAGCGTTGCACCATTGGCGCCGTGGTCGCATAGCCCACGGCCAGCGCGATGCTGGATATACTGTCGTTTGAATAAAGAACAAGCTGACGCGCTGCGTTCATCCGCAAGTTTCGATAATAGTGTGACGGGCTCTGACCCGTCGCCGCCTTGAACTTGCGTTCAAGCTGGCGTGGCGAAAGGCCGACGATCTGTGCAACGTCATCAACGTTGACGGTGTCTTCGATATGATCGGTGAACACCTGCACCGCATGCTTCACCGCTGGCGGCAACATGTCTGACGTGCTTTCACGGCGCACGGTCGGCACCTTCTGGCGTACCCCTTGCCCGCGGACCAGCGGATGCTGAAACCAACAGGCAACTTCGGTCATGACATCCTCGCCGAGTCTTTCGTCGATGAGGCCAAGCATCAGATCAAAAACGGCAGATGCCCCCGATGCGGTCAGCCGGTTGCGATCCACGATGATCACGTCGCTTTCGATGCGGTGGTCCGGAAATTCTGCGGCGAATGCGGCCTCGTAACACCAGTGGACACTGCAGGTGTATCCATCCAACAGACCTGAACGCGCGAGCGGAAAAACCCCTCCGCTGACACCGCCGATGCGAACACCATGGCGGCTGAGATTGCGCAACTGGCCGTTGGAAGGCTTTGGCGTGTCAAACACCGCGCGAGGCCCTGACAGCAGAAACAGATAGTCCAACCCCGTTGCATCGCCAAGCATCAGGTCCGGATCGAACCCGACAGCCGCGCTCGACTCCACCCGGGCGCCGGATTCCGAGATCAACTTCCAGGCAAACGCCGGAACCCCTGATATTTCGTTGGCTGCGCGCAGGGGTTCGATGGCCGACGTCAGGCAGGACATCGGAAATCCGGGGAAGATCAAGAACCCCAAAGTGATTGTGTTATTACTGTCATTCACTACAATCTTCCTGACAGGAATAGCAGGTGTTGATCAAGCAAATTTCATGCACTGGAAATTCGCTTGTCAGAAACTTAGGAGGTATTGGGTAGAGTGAGCAAGAAATCGGACGCAATCATGACTGCAAAAGCCTTGTCCCAGGACCCGCACCGCGTAACAGAAGAGCGGGAAAAAGTTCTCGAAGTGGCGATCGGCCGCGAAGTGCGGGCGTTTCGCAAGCAACAGAACATGACTGTGGCAGACCTTGCAAAGGCGACGGGTCTGTCCATCGGAATGCTCTCCAAGATCGAGAACGGCAATACCTCGCCATCGCTGACCACCTTGCAGACACTTTCCCACGTTCTGAGCGTACCGCTGACCGCCTTTTTACGCCGCTTCGAAGAAAAGCGCGGCGCGGTTCATACCCAGTCGGGTCGTGGTGTCGAAATGGAGCGCGAAGGCACGCGTGCTGGCCATCAATACCAATTGCTGGGTCACATCGGATCGAACGCCAGCGGTGTCGTTGTTGAACCCTACCTGATCACGCTGACTGAAGCGTCCGATGTGTTTCCCACGTTCCAACACGAAGGGATCGAGACGATCTATATGCTTGAGGGAGAGCTTGGCTATCGCCACGGGAGCGAAGTTTACACTCTGAAACCCGGTGATACGCTGTTTTTTGATGCCGATGCGCCGCATGGGCCGGAAATCCTCGGTGAACTTCCAGCCCGCTACCTTTCGATAATCTCTTACCCGCAAGCCAACTGAGGCTAGGCTTTCAAAGGCGGTTCGCTGTCCAAATCCGGCCAGATGCCGTCGGACGTGGGCAAGCCATCGTCAAACTTGGCCAAGTAGTCGAGGATCATCGGGCGGTTGTCGATGAAGCCTTTGTAGGTCGCTAGCTCTTCCGGCAAATCCCGGATCACGCGATGCAGGCGGCGACCCCATTTCGGAACGGTCGTGAGGTCCTGCAAAGCGATCAGGTAGCAACGGATCGGAAACACCAGCGCGTTTGAGCGTGGCAGCCGGAAGAACGTTTGTAGTTCCACCCGCAGATGCTGTTTTTCGCCAACATTCTCTGGTGTCAGCGTCGTCTTCTGGATGCCCCATTTGTGATAGTTTTCAGGGCTGGTATCCAAGAGCGGGTTGACCGTCATCGTCCAGTTCAGCCGTCGCGCGGGCATCCCTTGTTGAATGTTCAACAGGAATTTCAGCGCGCGCACAAAAATACCCATCTCGTGCGCTTTGGGCACCGGCGCGTGCCATTCAAAAAAGTTCATGCCGATGTCGAAATCCAGCGACCAATCGGCCTGGGTCGTCACCATGCCGGCATCCATCCACAGGTTGTCGTCGCGCTGATCCAACACCGCAAAGTCACCCTGCGTCTGGCGGGTGATGTATTCCATCGGCCCATAGGGAAGCGTCGCCTCGTCCATAAAGACAAAGCTGTCGTCGATGCCCATCGGCTTGTTGATCCAGCGCCAGTTGTTGCCGTCACGGTGCAGCTCAAAGAGATCCGGATAGTCTTCGGATTTGCTGACCATGATCAGTTCCAGCAGGTCCCAGCCTGCCAACGTCATATGCGGGAGGGACTGGCAGCGCAGCGGGTCTTCGGCCAGCACCAGCGCGCGGTCTTTCATCTCGGCCAGGTAGTGCTCGTCGACATCAAAACGCTTTTCATAGATCGAACCCTTGGGTCCGCCCTGGTGCTGCTCCATGTTGACCGAATACATATAGCTGTCTTCGTGAAACGGGAACGGAAAGCGTTTGATCGCCCAATCCGAGTTGCGGAACGTATAATCGTTGCGAAAGGTTTCGTCATTGAACTGAATGGTCATTGTGAATCCTACCTGTCCAGTACCAGTGTCTTGCCTTCAAACCGGCTGACACATGGCATGATTTTCTTGCCGCTGGCCTGTTGATCGTCGTCCAGCCAGTGATCGTAGTGCAGGAACTTGCCGTCGTACCCGATCACGTCGGTTTCGCACTGACCACAAGCGCCGCCGCGGCAAAGGTAAGGCGCATCGACACCGGCCGCCTCGATCGCTTCCAGCAGGCTTTGATGTTCGCCGACCTGAACCACTTTGTTACTGACCGCCAGCTTGACCTCGAACGGTTTACCGGACTGCGGTGCGAGGAATTCCTCGTAATGCACCGCCTCGCGCGGCCATCCCAGATCGGCGGCCTTGCCACGCACCCAATTGATCATTCCTTTTGGACCGCAGACATAGATATGCGTTCCGAGCGGCTGACCATCCAGAAGGTGTTCAAGATCAATCGTCTGCTTTTTGTCGTCATAGAAGATATGAACGTTATTGGGATGTTTTGACGTCAACTCGTCAACATAGGATCCCAATGCTTCGGTCCGGCAGGCATAGTGCAGCTCAAACCGGCCATTCATCACATCCAGTTGCTTAATCTGCGCGAGAAACGGCGTGATGCCGATCCCGCCTGCAATCATCAGGTGTTTCTTGGCCCGCAGATCGAGCGAGAACAGGTTGACCGGATAGCTGATGGTCATAGCATCGCCGGGCTTGACCCGTTCGTGCATGAACAACGACCCGCCCCGCCCCTCATCGTCGCGGCGGACCGAGATGGTATAGGCCGTTTGATCCATCGGATCGGACATCAGAGAATAGGGATTCAGCCGTTGGGTATCGCCATCCTGCATTTCCACGACGGTATGCGCGCCGCCGGAAAAGGTCGGCAGGGGTCCACCATCGCTGCGCTCGAAACGAAACCGTTTCACAAGGTCATTGACCGGCACGACATCGGTGACTGTCACGGCGATCTTGTTGGTTCCGGCACTCATGAATACAACCTCACCGGTTCGGGGACGTTTCCGGGGTCTTCTGCATCAATGCAAACCCCCTGATAGGCGGCGAGCCGACGGGAATAGTGGTCGCGCACAAACAGGTTCAGCCCGCAATGCGAGCAGACGAACGGGTCCGTGATGACGTCTTCGGTGATGCCCTTACAGTGGACGCATTGCATGCGCCGCGCGACTGAACCGCGATGTTCTGTCTGGATGGCGGTGTGCGGGATACCGGCGTCGGTGGCCTCGCACATCACCTGCCCCATCAATCCCTCGGTGCCTGCTAGATAGACCTGTAGCCCCATATGCGCATCGCTAAGCATACGGCGCAAACGTGGCACTGCCGCCTCATAGCTGGGGCCGACATAGAGATGCAGGGCACCAAGCTTTGACAGCTGGTCGACATAGGTCTCGCCGGTGTCTCTGGGGATATAGACGATTTCAGCCGTACTCATCAGACTGGCATCGGCACGCGCCAGATCAAGCAGCGCCTCGGCGCCCTCGGCGTCCGCGATCATAAGGTGTGACTTCCCAGCGCGTGGCTCGAGCGTGCCCCAGACCGGGCGGCTCTTGATGGCTTCGGGAAACTGGAATTTCGACATGCGCCTATCGGTCTCCATAGCTTCACTGGTTTGAGTGTTCGATTAGCTTCGGGCGCGGCATTGACGCCGCGCCCGATCCGCTCAGCCCTTGGCTGTACGGCGTTTCTTGTCCGGATCGTGGAACGGCATTGAATGAGCAACACATTTGATTTCGCCGCCAGAATTCTTGACGCTCATCTGCGTGCCGTCCACCGCACAATCCACGGGCATCCGGGCGATACCGACGTTCCACTCATTCAATGGGGAATACATTCCGATGGTGACAACACCGACCTGTTTGCCATCTTTCATCAATGGCGCTCCTTCTTCGGCAGGCTCTTCACCTTCCAGCTTTACGCCGTAGATTTTGAAACGTTCCTTGCCCTTCAGACGATAGTGCTCTTCCGCGCCACGGAAACCGGTCTTGCCGGGCGATACGGTAAAGTCCAACCCCAGTTCCCAGAGCGTATCGCCGCCCTTTTCGTCCTCGAACGGGTACATTTCCGAGTTGTCATAGGGGAAAAACAACAGATAGCTTTCCGCGCGCAACAGGTCGAGCGTGGTAAACCGTGTCGGGATGATGCCCTTGGGCGCACCCTTTTCGACCAGTGTGTCCCAGATATGCGGTGCATCTTGGCCACGGCAGAAGATCTCGTATCCGCGTTCGCCAGTGTATCCGGTGCGCGAGATCGTAACTGGCTTGTCAAACAAGGTCGTGTGCTGGTGGCTGAAGTAGACTTGGTCACGGATGCCGGGAACGCCCTGCTCTTCCAGAAAATCGACCGCTTTGGGACCCTGCAGCGAGATGTCGTGCAGATTGTCGTCAAAGCGCACATCGACGTCACGGCCCGTTGCTGCCATGGTCAACTGCTCATGTCCGCCGCCGGTGCCATGCACGACCATCCAGGAATTCGGCCCCATGCGATAGATCACACAATCGTCGATGAACTTGCCTTCGTCGTTCAACATGGTCGCGTATGACGACCGGCCGGGTTTGATCTTTTCAGGATTGCGGGTGGTGGCGCGGTCAATCACATGCTCGGCATGCGGCCCGACGAGGTGCACCTTGTGCAGCCCGGAAACATCCATGAACCCCGCATTGGTGCGGATCGCCATGTATTCTTCGGTCTGATCCTTGTCGTAGGTCCAGGCCGTACCCATTCCGCCCCAATCCTCTAGCGCAGACCCCAAAGCGCGATGCCGGTCCGCCAGAGTCGAGAATCTCCAGGATGCGGTCATTTCATTCTCCCCATGTCGTCGGGATCATGCATGTGATCCCTAATTGTTTCATCGTTCCAAGGCGTTGTTGAAACTTGAACGCCCGGTGGCATTGCAAAATTCTTAGCCGGTTTTCTCCTCGAATCTGAGAAGATTTCTTGCTGGCCCTGCCATCAAAAAACGTGGGCAGCGACGCTTTCAGTTGACATCGCTCAATAAAAAAATGCAAGAGTTAATGAAAAAAAGTTTACTGACAGGCAATATTTGCTGCCAATATTTCAAGAGGGAGATGAAAAAAGTGGATGGCAACCTAAACGCACTTACGACTGTGTTCACCGAGTTTTATTACTGGGTGACCGTGGTCTTCATGTTTTTGATCCATGTGGGCTTTTGCATGTACGAAGTCGGCGCCAGCCGGAACCGTAATCACATGCACACGTTGATGAAAAACATCATGATCATTCCGCTGGTCACGGTTACATTCTTTCTGTTCGGATGGTGGATTTACTGGGCCTTTCCGGATTTTCCTTTCTTTGGCGGGCTGAACCACGAAATGGCCGACGCCAATCTGCCATGGTCGCAAAACATGGCCACAAACCTCGACGACCGAATCACCGGCGTGTTCTGGGCGGCCTTCCTGCTGTTCTCTTGGACCGCGGCCTCGATCGTGTCCGGCGCTGTGATTGAACGCATCCGTTCCAGCGCTCTGTGGGTTCACGCCGTACTGATCGGATCGGTCTTCTGGATCATCGACGCAGCGTGGGGCTGGCACTATGCCGGATGGATGGTCAAATACCTTGGCTACCACGACGCTTATGCATCCGGTGTGATCCATGCCGTAGCGGGTGGCTACGCGCTGGGCGTGATCATGGTGTTGGGCCCGCGTCTGGGTAAATTCGCCAAGGACGGCACGCCGCGCGATATTCCACCGCACAATCCGTGGATGCTGACCATCGGGATCTTCCTGATCTATACCGGGTTCTGGGGCTTTTATGCGGCATGCAACGTGCCGATTATCGCCCCCGAAGTCATTGATGGTCAGATCGTCGGAACCACCTGGACGGCAACCAATATCTACCTCGCGCCGACCACACTTTCCGCGATCACGTTCAATTTCCTGATGTCCCTGTCAGGTGGCCTCATGGCAGCGTATCTGGTCAGCAAAGGCGACGCATTCTGGACCTTCTCGGGCGGGCTTGCCGGGGTGATCACCGCTTCGGCAGGCAACGACCTCTATCACCCGATCCAAGCCATGCTGATCGGTGCCGTCGGGGTTGTGATTGTCTACAACCTGCATTTCTGGGTCGAGAAGCGGTTCAAGCTGGACGATGCAGTCGGAGCCGTCGCCGTGCACGGATATTCCGGCGTTGTCGGTCTGATCATCGCGGGTTTCGTTCTTTGGGGCGCGCCTTCGTCCCCATACGAGGGCTATGCCACCGTCAACCCGTTGGGTCAGACATTGGGCGCTGTGATCATGTTCTTCGTTCTCGGGTTTCTGCCAGCCTTTCTGGTCAGCAAACTCCAGGCTGGAATGGGCGTCCTGCGCATCCCGCGTGAAGTGGAACTCCAAGGCCTCGATTACGCCGAGCACCACGCCTACGAAGACGCCAAAGAGGCGATCATCGAAGCCGACAAAGCCATTCTGGCGCAACACTGAGAGGAGAATCTGACATGTCTACTATCGGTTACAAAGACTGGGCCGTCGATCTGGCCGACGTGAGTGCGATCTATCCCTTTCAGGGCTCTGAAGTTCTGCTGACCGTCCTGTGTATTGCGTTCTGGATTGGATGGCACCGTATTCAGTTCAAACGTGAGTCCGAACATTTGGAAAAGGCACGCAGGGTGGGCGACAAGGAAAAGGTTACACGCGCGCTCGAACGATACTGACCTAACCAGACTGACAAGACAAATGGGGCGCCGACCTTGTTCGGCGCCCTCCACTTTCCTAAAAGGTAAAAAAGTTTCTTATCAGTTGATGCGCCTGAATTTCGGTGCTACCGTCTGACAGAAGCTAATTGAAAGGGTCGGCGCCATGTGCGGAATCGTTGGACTATTCATCAAAGACAAATCGCTTGAGCCACAGCTCGGCGCTCTGTTGACCGACATGCTTGTCACCATGACAGATCGGGGGCCAGACAGCGCAGGTATCGCGATTTATGGTAGCGAGAGCAAAGAAGCAGCAAAGCTGACAGTGCAGTCCGATGCGCCGGACGCCGATTTCGCTACGCTTGGCGAAGATCTGTCCAAGGTGATCGATGCGCCTGTGGCGGTTGTGGTGAAAGACACCCATGCCGTACTTGAAATCCCCGCCGACAAGATCGCCGAGGCCCGTCAGGCGCTGCCGGAGCTGCGTCCGGGGGTGAAATTCATGAGCACCGGCGAGACCATGGAGATCTACAAGGAAGTCGGTCTTCCCAAAGATGTCGCGGCCCGGTTCAACCTGTCCCAGATGAGCGGCAGCCATGGCATCGGCCATACGCGCATGGCGACCGAATCCGCCGTGACGACATTGGGCGCACACCCGTTTTCGACCGGCCTTGATCAGTGCCTCGTGCACAACGGATCGCTGTCGAACCACAACAGCCTGCGCCGCAAGCTGCGCCGCGAGGGTATTCACATCGAAACCCAGAACGACACCGAAGTCGGCGCCGCCTATCTGACGTGGAAAATGCAGACCGGCAGCACGCTGGGCGAAGCATTGGAAAGCAGCCTCGAAGATCTCGACGGTTTCTTTACCTTTGTCGTCGGCACCAAGGATGGGTTTGGCGTTGTCCGTGACCCGATCGCCTGCAAGCCCGCCGTTATGGCCGAAACCGATCAATATGTAGCCTTTGGCAGCGAATACCGTGCGTTGGTCAATTTGCCGGGCATCGACACCGCCCGTGTCTGGGAGCCCGAGCCCGCAACCGTTTACTTCTGGAACCACTGACATGCAGACATTTGATTTGGAGTCCCAAGGGCTGCGCGCCCTCAACGAAGCCCTGCACGCGCAGGCCGAAAACACGAACCAGACCGTTTGGGAAGTGGTCAACGCCCGCGGCAGCCACGCCATCGCGGTTGGCCTTGACGCCCCTATCGAAGTCAACGTCATGGGGTCGACCGGATATTACTGCGCTGGCATGAACAGCCAGGCCACGATCAAGGTGCACGGCTCTGCCGGACCGGGTGTGGCCGAGAACATGATGTCCGGCACAGTGATCATCGAAGGCGACGCCAGCCAATACGCCGGCGCGACCGGCCACGGCGGTTTGCTGGTGATCAAAGGGAACGCTAGTTCGCGCTGTGGCATCTCGATGAAGGGCATCGACATCGTCGTGCACGGCAACATCGGCCATATGTCCGCGTTCATGGCGCAATCCGGCAATCTGGTTGTCTGCGGCGATGCCGGCGACGCACTGGGTGACTCGCTGTACGAAGCGCGGCTGTTCGTGCGCGGTTCAGTGAAGAGCCTTGGTGCCGACTGCATCGAAAAAGAGATGCGCCCCGAGCATATCGAAATCCTGCGCGATCTGCTTGAGCGTGCCGGAGCAGATGCCAAGCCAGAAGAATTCAAACGCTACGGTTCAGCTCGCCAGCTTTACAATTTCGATGTCGACAACGCTGCGGCGTATTGAGGAGATGGACATGAAAGATCAGACAGAGCCCGCCATTCCCCGGACAGAGCCGATCCAATCCGCGACGTTTACCAATCCGATCAATGCCGAGATCCGGCGTGCCGCTGCGACAGGCATCTATGACATTCGTGGCGGTGGCGCAAAACGCCGGGTGCCGCACTTTGATGATCTCTTGTTCCTCGGTGCATCGATCTCACGCTATCCGCTCGAAGGCTATCGCGAGAAATGCGATACCCGCGTCACGCTTGGCACCCGTTTTGCCAAGAACCCGATCGAACTGGACATTCCAGTGACCATTGCGGGGATGAGCTTTGGCGCCCTGTCCGGCCCTGCAAAAGAGGCGTTGGGCCGTGGTGCTTCTGCCGCCGGTACGTCAACCACAACTGGCGACGGTGGGATGACACCCGAGGAACGTGGCCATTCGAACAAGCTGGTCTATCAATACCTCCCCTCGCGCTACGGGATGAACCCTGCCGATCTGCGCAAGGCGGACGCCATTGAAATCGTTGTCGGTCAGGGTGCAAAACCCGGCGGTGGCGGTATGCTGCTGGGCCAAAAAATCAGCGACCGCGTCGCGATGATGCGCAACCTTCCCAAGGGCATCGACCAACGCTCTGCCTGCCGTCACCCAGACTGGACCGGACCCGACGATCTGGAAATCAAGATCCTCGAAATCCGCGAGATCACGGGCTGGAAGGTTCCGATCTATATCAAGATCGGCGGCACCCGTCCTTATTATGACACCACGCTGGCAGTGAAAGCCGGGGCTGATGTTGTCGTTCTGGACGGAATGCAAGGCGGCACCGCGGCGACGCAGGATGTCTTTATCGAGCACGTCGGCCTGCCGACACTCGCCTGCATTCGTCCCGCCGTTCAGGCGCTGCAGGACATGGGCATGCACCGCGAAGTGCAGTTGATCGTATCAGGCGGCATCCGCACCGGTGCCGACGTCGCCAAGGCCATCGCACTTGGTGCAGACGCTGTCGCCATCGGGACTGCCGCACTGGTCGCCCTTGGAGACAACGACCCGAAATGGGAAGGCGAATACCAAAAGCTAGGCACCACCACCGGTGCCTATGACGACTGGCACGAAGGCCGCGATCCGGCGGGTATCACCACACAGGATCCTGACCTGATGGCGCGCTTTGACCCGGTCGAAGGCGGTCGACGACTTAAGAACTATCTCAAGGTTCTGACCCTTGAAGCGCAGACGATTGCACGGGCTTGCGGGCACAACCACCTGCACAACCTCGAACCAGAAGACCTCTGTGCACTGACTATGGAAGCCGCCGCAATGGCCAAGGTGCCGCTCGCCGGTACCGACTGGTACCCCGGCAAATCCGGCTTCTGAAACGGACACCAAGGCGCAGCCAACAGGCTGCGCCACTTTTAATTATAACAGGGAAAGGAAGACGAACCGTGACGATAGATCTGGCCGCCTTCGCAGAACAGAACAACATCAAGTACTTCATGATCTCCTTCACAGATCTCTTCGGTGGCCAGCGTGCCAAGCTGGTGCCCGCACAAGCCATCGCCGACATGCAAGAGGATGGCGCGGGCTTTGCTGGCTTTGCGACCTATCTCGACATGACCCCGGCACATCCCGACATGCTGGCCGTTCCCGATCCTGAATCGGTCATTCAACTGCCCTGGAAACCCGAAGTTGCCTGGGTCGCCGCCAACTGCGTGATGGAAGGCGAGGACGTTGCTCAGGCCCCGCGCAACGTGCTGCGGCGACTGATTGCCGAAGCCGCCGAAGAAGGCATGCACGTCAAGACCGGAATTGAAGCCGAATTCTTTCTGCTGACACCTGACGGATCGCAGATCAGCGACGAATTCGATACCGCTGCCAAGCCCTGCTATGACCAGCAGGCCGTCATGCGCCGCTATGACGTGGTACGCGAAATCTGTGACTACATGCTGAAGATGGGCTGGGGCCCCTATCAGAACGATCACGAGGACGCGAACGGCCAGTTCGAAATGAACTGGGATTTCGACGATGTTCTGAAAACCGCTGACAAGCACAGCTTCTTCAAGTTCATGGCCAAGTCGGTTGCCGAGAAACACGGCTTTCGCGCGACCTTTATGCCCAAGCCGATCGAAGGCCTGACAGGCAACGGGTGCCACGCGCATATCTCGGTGTGGGACGCGCCGGGCAGCGAGTCAAAGATCAACGTCTTTGCCGGCGCCAAGGGCGATAGCCAAACTGCCGAACTGGGCCTGTCTGAGCAAGGTGCGCATTTCCTCGGCGGCATCATGAAACACGCCAGCGCGCTCGCCGCGATCACCAACCCCACGGTGAACAGCTACAAGCGGATCAACGCGCCGCGCACCATGTCCGGTGCAACATGGGCACCCAACACAGTCACTTGGACAGGCAACAACCGCACCCACATGGTGCGTGTTCCCGGACCCGGCCGGTTCGAATTGCGCCTGCCCGACGGCGCGGTGAACCCCTACCTGTTGCAAGCAGTGATTATCGCCGCCGGCCTCAGCGGTGTGCGGTCCAAGGCAGACCCCGGCAAGCGTCACGACATCGACATGTATGCCGAGGGCCACAAGGTGCGCGGCGCGCCGAAACTGCCGCTCAATATGCTGGATGCCCTGCGGTTCTACGACCGTGACAAGGAACTGAAGGCAGCAATGGGTGAAGAGTTTTCCGCCGCCTTCCTCAAGATGAAGCGTGAAGAATGGAATTCCTTCGTGTCTCACTTTTCGCAATGGGAACAGATGCACACACTCGACATCTGAACGCACTCCAGAAATCAAAAAAGGCCGCTGCCGGAGTTTCCGGTGGCGGCCTTTCCACGTTTTGGATCAGGGTTTCAGGAAGCGTCCGGTGACGCCGACGGGACCCCCCAAGGCTCCAGATCGTTCACCAACATCAGACAAAGCCGGCGGAACACAGCGCGCAGCTTGTCAATCTCGGGACCGTTCAGTTGGTTCATCGCCAATGCCCGATCCATGCAGGTCAACCAGTCTTCGGCATCCTGGGTTGCAATCGGCACATGCGCATGGATCAGCTTGATATCCATATGTCCGTGCTTTTCCATGTAATGCCGCCGCCCGCCCATGAACCCGGACAGAAAGTCGAACAACTCCAGCCGCGCTAGGGGAATACCGTGGCCCCGGGCGTGCAGAATCCGCAAGGATTGCCCCTCGGGGATGGTCTCCATCAGGTCGTAGAAGTCATTCACCAGCTTGCGAAGGGCGGTTTCACCGCCGATCTGGTCGATCACTGTTGCTTTTGTCACGGCATTGCTCGTCTTGGTCGCCCGGAGCCTCGCAGATCAGAGATCGGCGTACAATGGAAACCGTGAACAAAGCTCTGCAACTTTGTCCTTCACGCTGGATTCGATCTCACCGTTGCCATCATCCCCATTGGCCGCCAACCCGTCGACGATTTCGACGATCATATCACCGATCGCTCGAAACTCGGTCTCCGCGAAGCCGCGCGTCGTTCCGGCAGGGGTTCCCAGCCGGATGCCCGAGGTTACAGTCGGTTTTTCCGGATCAAACGGGATGCCATTCTTGTTGCAGGTGATGTTCGCCCGGCCCAGCGCCTTTTCGGTGGAGTTGCCTTTGACGCCCTTGGGCCGAAGATCGACCAGCATCACATGCGTGTCGGTACCACCGGTCACGATATCAAGCCCGCCTTTCATCAGTTGATCCGCTAGGGCAACCGCATTGGCCCGAACCTGCTTTTGATAGGTCTTGAACTCGGGTCGCAAGGCCTCGCCGAATGCAACAGCCTTGGCCACAATCACATGCATCAGAGGACCACCCTGAATGCCCGGAAAAATTGCTGAATTGACCTTTTTGGCAATCGTCTCGTCGTTGGTCAGGATCATGCCGCCGCGCGGCCCGCGCAGGGTTTTGTGGGTGGTGGTGGTCGCGACATGCGCGTGCGGGAACGGCGACGGGTGTTCACCCGCAGCAACCAGCCCGGCGAAATGCGCCATATCCACCATCAACAGCGCACCAACGCTGTCGGCAATCTCGCGAAACTTGGCAAAGTCGATCTGACGTGGGATGGCCGAACCACCTGCGATGATCAGCTTGGGTTTGTGTTCGCTCGCAAGCGCCTGCACCTGCTCATAATCGATCCGGTTGTCTTCTTTGCGCACGCCATACTGCACGGCGTTGAACCATTTGCCCGACTGGTTTGGCGCGGCCCCATGCGTCAGGTGCCCACCACTGGCAAGGTTCATCCCAAGGATCGCATCACCCGGAGCGATCAACGCCTGAAAGGCCCCTTGGTTTGCCTGGCTGCCGGAATTTGGCTGAACATTGGCAAACTGGCAGCCAAACAACGCCTTCGCACGATCGATCGCAAGCGTCTCGGCCACATCGACCCACTCGCAGCCACCATAATAACGTCGCCCCGGATACCCTTCGGCGTATTTATTGGTCAGGACACTGCCTTGCGCCTCAAGAACCGCCCGACTGACAATGTTTTCGCTGGCGATCAGCTCGATCTCGTCTCGCTGGCGGCCCAGCTCGCCTGTGATCGTGACAAACAGTTCGGGGTCACTGGCCGTCAAGGATTGCGTGAAAAAGCCATTGGGTTTTTGCGGGGCATTCATAAGTGTCATCTCCTGAAAAGTGGGATTACCCTGTCCAGCCGAGGCCGGTCGCGATGCAGTTCATCGATTGCAACAACGGGGTGGAATCCATGTCTTGCGACGATTGACGTGTGCGGGACAGCAAGCTGACCTGAAGCTCGTGTATGCGGTCAAGTTCGCCACGAACGCGTCCGAACCGGGTGCACATGTTGGGAAAGCGGGCGCCGATTTCCGGTGTTCCTGTCAGGGAGCGAAGCTCGATGCAACTCTGATCATACGAGCGCCGTATACTGTCAAAAATCGTGTTGCGCACCGTCGCATCTGGAACCAGCGATGCATAACGCGCGCCGATATCCATATCCGCATGATACAGCGATTTCTCGACCTCATCGACGATCAGCTGGAACAGACGAGAATGTCTGAGCATCTCTGCCAGAAGCCTGTCACCCTCTGACCCGCGCACCCGCCTGAACGAGGCCACCGCCGTGCCAAAACCGTACCACCCGGTAATCAGGTGTCGGTTTTGCGACCACGCGAATACCCAGGGGATCGCCCGAAGATCGTCCAGCGTCTGCGCGCCGGACCGACGCGCTGGCCGCGATCCCATTTTCAGCATCGCCAGTTCTTCGACCGGGCTGGCCTGTTGGAAATAGTCGATGAAACCGGGTTTGCGCAAAAGAGTGCAATAGGCGGTCTGCGACATCCCAGAAAGCGCCTCAAGCGCATCATTGAACTCGGGCCGCGTCAGTTGTGGCCTCGTATCCAGCGACTGCGTCAGAACCGATGAGGCGAGCAATTCCAGATTGTGCAGCGCGGTTCCCCGATTGGCGAATTTCGACGATACCACTTCGCCCTGCTCGGTCGTGCGCAGTCGGCCATTGATCGTGTTTCGGGGCTGTGCGGCAATGGCGCGTTCGGTGGGCGCACCACCGCGGCTGACCGACCCACCGCGCCCGTGAAAGAACTCGGGTCGCACACCATGGGCTTCAAGCGCACGCGAAATGTTGCGTTGCGCCTTTTCCAGCTCCCAGGTAGAGCACATGAACCCGCCGTCCTTATTGCTGTCGGAATAGCCCAGCATGACCTCGACCAAATTGCCATCGGCCTTGAGGCTGCGGCGCGCCAACGGCACCGCAAGCAGATCATTCAGTATCTGCGGAGCCGCGCGCAGGTCGTCGATGGTTTCAAACAATGGTACCACACGCAAATCCAGCTTTTCCGCGCCAAAACCTGCGTATCTGGCGAGCAGAAACACTCCCAGCAGATCATCACAGGATCGCGTCATGGACAGGATGAATGGCCCAAGCGCGTGCCGATCCGCTCCAAGGCGCGTCTGTTTCATAAGATCCAACAGAGACAGCAGTTCTTGGGTTTCATCCGCAAGCTGGGTCCGCTCGATCCACGGCAAATCTGCGCTGCCCAATTCGCGGCGCAAGCGCGCTGACCAGTCGCTTGTTCCATAGTCCAGCGCGGCACCGGTACGCTGCCAGATATCGGCAAGGGCCTTGGTCGTGAAAGACGAATTTTGCCGAATATCCAGGGTAAACGTACGAAACCCGAACACTTCGGCCCGCCAGCGGATAGGGCGGATCAGGCGCGAGGCCAGTCGATCCGCATGGACCGACGCAAATGCAGCCTCGACCCGGCGCAGATCAGACACGAAATCGGCGACTTGAAGGTAGGCACCTTCCCCAGCCTGATCGCGCGTGGCGACAATGCGAGCGCCGATGGCGCTGATCGCTTGGCGAAAAATCTCGCCGGGGTTGGCGTGGCGCGGCGCGACATCGGGACCAGCCCCCTTGATCACCGCCTGCAGTCCTTTGAGGGCAGGCAATGGAATATCCACAATCGCTACGCTGATGCTGGACTGGCTGGCGGCGTTCGACAGGTCGGTCTGGTACTTTTCCAGAATGGTGGCGCGAGATCTGGCAAGCGCCCTCTTGGTGATATCCACCGTCACATTCGGATTGCCATCGCGGTCGCCACCGATCCAGGAATGAAAGCGCACGCAGGGCCGAGTTTCAGGAAACCCTTCATAGCGTTCCGAAACCGCCCTCTGAAACCGGTCATAAAACTGGGGCACCGCATCAAACAGGCTGTCACGAAAGAACTGCAGCCCCCATTCGATTTCGTCAACCGGTGTAGGTCGTTCCAGCCGCAATTCTCCGGTCAACCACAAAAGGTCAATTTCACTCTCTATATCGGCCATGACGTCGGCGCGTTCGCGCGGCGTCCAACGCTGGGTTTCCAGTTTGACGAGCGAACGATAGATGCGGCGGTGAATTTCGAGCACGGTGACCCGCTTGGCCTCGGTCGGATGGGCCGTAATGGTCGGACCAACCGAAAGCGTGTGCGCAGCGCGAGAGAAATCATCTGCCGAGGTATCAGGGAATTGCGCCAGGGCACGGGCAAAACTACCCTCGACGGCATCCGGGCCTTCCTGCGTCTCAACAAGACGCCGGGTGCGCATATCGGCATTCTCTTCGGCGATCTTCAAGAGATGAAACCAGATGTTCAACGCTTGAAGAAACGGCACCGGATTGGTGTCATGCCCAATTGGACCCTGACCGTTTTCCAGCGCGGGCAGAACATGCGGCGCGCGATGCGCAATCACATTGCGCCACAGCTCATACAGGTCTGCCCGCAATCCATCGGCATACCCGGGCGCGGACTTTATGGTGACCGCTTCGGCCCCGATCAATTGACTCTGTCGCGCGGGGCGCGGCCCTCGAAAAAGTCACGAAGGTTATCAATCACACGGAAACCCATCGCCTCGCGCGCTTCGCGCGTTGCACTGCCCAGATGGGGCAACATCACGAGGTTGTCGCAGTCGCGTAGCACAGGGTTGATACGAGGTTCGCCATCGAAAACATCCAACGCCGCACCGCCGATAGTTTCAAACCAAAGCGCCTGACTCAGCGCCAGTTCATCGATCACCTCGCCCCGCGCCGTGTTAATCAGAAAGGCGTCGGGGCGCATGAGGTTCAGCCGCGACGCGTTGATCAGATTGCGGTTTTCCGGACCACCGGGACAATGCAGCGACACAAAATCACAAAGCGGCATCAAATCGTCAATGCTGTCCACCTGGGTTGCACCACATTCTGCCAGAACCTCGGGCGCAACCTTGCTGCGGTTCTGTACGATGATTTTCATGCCGAACCCATGATGTGCACGACGTGCCATTTGCTGGCCGATACGGCCATAGCCAATAATGCCAAGCGTCTTGCCGGACACTTTGGTTCCAACCAGATGGGTCGGCCGCCAGCCGGTCCATTGGCCTTCGCGGACCTCACGTTCGCCTTCGCCGGCGCGGCGCGCCACCATCAAAAGGAGCGTCATCGCCAGATCGGCGGTGCATTCGCTGAGAACATCCGGCGTGTTCGTCACACAGATGCCGTGATCGGAAACCCGCGCCATATCGATATGGCTGAACCCAACGCCATAATTCGCGAGTATCTTGGTCTGTGGCCGCGCAAGCTCCAGCGCCGGAGCGCCGATCTTGTCGGTCACGGTTGGCAGCACCGCGTCATAAGATGCAAGGGCCGCCTTGAAATCCTCTGGCGTCATCGGAACGTCGGACGTATTCAGAACCGCATCGAAATGTTGGCTAAGCTGGGCTTCGACCGCCGCTGGCCAGCGGCGCGTTACCAGAACCTTAGGTTTTGTCATCTGACATCCCTCCTATTGCATGACACGCGCGATGGTTTCGCCAATCACCGCCGGATTTTCCGCGACCGTCACGCCAGCGGCGGTCAATATCTCGACCTTTTCGCTGGCGCTTTCGCCAAAGGCCGAAATGATCGCGCCGGCATGGCCCATCGTGCGGCCTTTGGGTGCGGTCAGACCGGCGACATAGGCGACCACGGGTTTGCTGATATGATCGCGAATGTACTCGGCCGCCTCGGCCTCTTGCGGACCACCGATTTCCCCGATCAGACAAATCAGATCAGTGTCGTCGTCGCTTTCGAAATGTTCTAGAATATCGCGAAAGGACGAGCCATTGATCGGATCACCGCCAATGCCGACGCTGGTCGAAATGCCGATGCCGCGCTCTTTCAGCTGCGCCGCCGCCTCGTAGCCCAGCGTGCCCGACCGTCCGACAATGCCAACATTCCCCTGCAAATAGATATGTCCCGGCATGATCCCCAGCAGCGCCTTGCCGGGGCTGATAGTTCCGGCGCAGTTCGGTCCGGTCAGCACCATCCGCCGCTCTTTCGGGTAACGGTACATGTACCGCTTGACGCGGATCATGTCCTGCGCAGGGATGCCATCAGTGATGCAAACGCAATACCGGATGCCCGCATCAGCGGCTTCCATGATACTGTCCGCAGCAAACGGAGGTGGCACAAAGACCAGCGTCGCCTCGGCCCCGGTTTCGGCAACCGCATCCTTGACAGTATCAAAGACCGGCAAGCCTTCGACGGTCTCGCCACCTTTGCCGGGGACAACACCGCCGACGACATTGGTGCCGTATTCGATCATGTCCTTGGTGTGGAACCGGGCCATCTTGCCCGTAATGCCCTGCACGATAACCTTGGTGTCGCGGTCCAGAAAAATGCTCATCAGCTTGCCCTCACCTTGGTCGCTTGGTTGAGATCGCTTTGCCATGCGCCCACGGCGCGTTCGGCGGCCTCGTTCAATGTTGTTGCGCGGATCAGTGGCAGACCGCTTTGCGCCAGAATTTTCTGACCCTCGGCGACGTTTGTTCCAGCCAGTCGGACGATAACGGGTACGTCGACCTGAACCTCGCGGAGCGCCTGCACGACACCTTCGGCAACCCAATCGCAACGGTTTATCCCGGCAAAGATGTTGACCAGAACCGCCTGCACATTCTTGTCCGACATCACCAGCCGGAACGCCTTGGCCACGCGCTCGGGTGTTGCACCGCCGCCGATATCCAGAAAGTTTGCAGGCTCGCCACCGGCCAGCTTGATCGTGTCCATCGTTGCCATCGCCAGACCGGCACCATTGACGATACAACCGATATTGCCATCCAGTCCGACATAGGACAGGCCGCGATCAGCCGCCCGGCTTTCACGCGGATCTTCCTGACTCTTGTCACGCAATTCGGAAATCTGCGGATGCCGGAACAGGGCATTGTCGTCAAAGGTCATCTTGGCATCCAACGCAAGGATGCGGTTATCACCTGTTATAACCAGCGGGTTTATTTCGACCATCGTGGCGTCGAGCTCGGTGAACGCGCGATAGCATCCTTGCAAGGTGCGCACGAGTTGCTGCACCATCGCGGCATCGATCCCGAGCTTGAACGCGATTTCGCGGCATTGAAACTCCTGCAAACCGACCGCGGGCTCGACGGTTGCGCGCACAATGCTCTCTGGGCGTTCGGCAGAGATATCTTCGATCTCCATGCCGCCCTCGGCACTGGCGACGATCATGATCCGTTGGCTGGAACGGTCGAGCACAAAGCCAAGGTAAATCTCTCGGTCGATCGGCACCGCCGCTTCGACGTAGACGCGATAAATCCCTTTGCCTTCGGGGCCGGTCTGATGCGTGACCAGTTTCTTGCCAAACATCTCATCGGTGCACTCTTGGATCTCGACATCGCTGTCGCAAACCTTGACGCCACCCGCCTTACCGCGGCCACCTGCGTGAACCTGCGCCTTGACCACCCAACGTTCGCCCCCCATTTCGCGGGCGCGATAGGCAGCCTGTTCCGGGCTATAAGCGAGCGCACCCTGTGGGATCGCGACGCCGAAATTGCTGAGAACTTCCTTGGCCTGGTATTCGTGGATATCCATTACTAAGCTCCTCCCAAAGCGTTGCCTATTCTGCGGCGATGGCCGTATCGAAATGTCGGTTGAGCTGGCTTTGGATCGCGATCAGATCGACCTCCGCTCCCATGTCCTGCATCGCCTTGGCAAAACGCGTAACGATCTCGGCGATTGCCTCTGATGTCAGCAAGTTCAGGATTCCGATGCGAACCTGCACCGGAGCCGAAAGCGTCGGCCAGATGCCAAACCCTTGCGCCCGGCACGCCTGCACCAGTTCCATCTCGCGCCCAGCAAGGGCCTCGGGCAAATTCAGCACGACCAGCGACGTCATGTTCGAGGTCACGGTGCAGCCCATCGCCGTTACTGCGTCGCGCAATGCCGCTTCGTGAAAGGCATAGTCCCGCGCCCGCTGCGGTACGCTGTGTTGCAGAGTGATCCGCAATGCCTCGTGAAAGGCGGCGACGGCATAGGGGCTGTGAGTGCGGTGATAGGTGCCCTTTTCAACATCCTGTCCATCGACGATGCCCCAGTGGCGCGCTTCGAGGACCGGGTTGTGCACAAAGGTACGACACCCGGTCCTGCGCAACTCGGCGATATAGCGATCAGTAAACGAAACCGGCGCATAGGTCAGAGGCAAACAACAGATGCCTTTTTGCGGGCACGACGCCCAGCCTGCGACCCCCGAGAAATCATCAATGCGGAAGTCCTCGACACCGAGGGAGGACACGGCGTCGACCAACCCCATGACTCCTTGGCGGTCGCAGGCATCCGAGAACCCCCGGATATCATTCACCCGGCCCGAGCCGGTTTCCCAATGCGCCATTGCGGCCCATTTGGGTTTGTGTTCGCTGAGGGCTGCCTCGACGATTTCGCCCGTCACCGATTGACCGTGCGGCACGTCGATGATCGTGACCGACGCAGGTTTTGGATCGAAGGGATCGGCACGCAGCTCTTCGGCGGTGGCGGCTTTCATCCGAACCGTCAGGCCATCAATGCCCGAGAAGGTGCCGTTGTTGAACACTACGACCGTATCGCCGGGCATCACCGCGCTGAACATCACGTCCAGACCGCTCCACCCCGTTCCGGCAACGCCAAAGGTGTAAACGTTGTCTGTGCCCATCACGTCGCGCAGCATTTGCTTGCATTCGACCATGCCGCGCAGAACATCCGGCTGCATGTGATCCGCAGTGCCCGCGCTGGCAAACCGTGCCAGAACACGGGGGTCGGTATTGCCGGGACCGGGGCCAGCGGCCAGAGTGTGGGGAATGTCCAGCGGCGCAAAGATTGTGTTGGTCATGGCTGCGAGTTCCTGTCGGTTATTTTTGCTTAATGTCAGGAAACACCCGCTCGACTTTTTCAACAACGTAAGATACTCCTGCTTTTGGGTATCTATTTGGGTGGGAAAATACCTATACTTTCAGGTAAGAATACCATTGTGTACCGAAATCTTACCTACCTAGATGGGTAGTATATTCAAGGAAACGCTTAAATTGCAAGCAGTTGACAAATCCGACGCTCCGATCTCTGTCATGCTCGCAGACAGCAATCCACTGGTTCTGTCGGCAATGTCCGAGTTCTTTGAACGCGACCCGCGATTCTCGCTTGTTGCGACGAGCGCCACCGCCGAAGGTTTTCTTGGCACGGTCATGCGGGTGCCAGTGCAGGTGGGGGTGATCGACTGGAAACTGCCCGTGCTGGGCGGCGCAAAGCTGATCGAGGTTTTGCGCGAACAGGAGCAGGCGCCGCGACTGGTGGTTTACGCCGACCAAGGCAGCGACGCACATCGGGCTGCCATGGCCGCGGGTGCCGCCGGATTTGTCGATCGCAGCGGTACGGTCACCGGATTGCTCGACACCTGCGCCGATGTAGCCGCGGGCAAAATGGTGTTCCCGTTTCTCGACGTGCGCGAGCTGCAAAAAGACCCGATCCACACGCTGTCGCGCCGCGAGCGCACCATGCTCGAAGCGCTCTCGACAGGGCTGACAAATCGCGAGCTTTCCAAGACCCTCGGCATCTCGACCAACACGGTGAAATTTCACCTCTCAAACCTCTACGAAAAGCTCTCAGTCAAGAATCGTGCCCAGGCCATCGCGTTTTTCTACTCCAATCGACTGCCTGGGCAGGGCACCGACGAGAGCGATAGCTGAGCTCCGATCTGCGCCAAAACCCGGCCCCAAATATTGATTGACAGGAAAGATTTTTTCATTCCTGCATAGGCCGCATTGGATGCAACCCCGAACAGGAGTCTTTTTCCCATGAGCTTTCACCCCATCGAGCAGGCCCCCGCTCGGCTCAATCGCAGCGAACTTGCCGTGCCCGGTAGTCAGCCGCAAATGTTTGAAAAAGCGGCAGAATCAGACGTTGATGTGATCTTTCTCGATCTTGAGGATGCGGTCGCACCGGATGAGAAACCGCAGGCGCGAAAGAACATCATCAAGGCCCTCAACGAGATCGACTGGGGCACCAAATCCATGTCGATTCGAATCAACGGACTGGACACCCACTACATGTATCGCGACGTGGTGGACATCGTGGAGCAGGCCGGAGAGCGGTTGGATCTGATCATGATTCCGAAGGTCGGGACCGCTGCGGACGTCTATGCCATCGACATGATGGTGACCCAGATTGAGGATGCAAAAGGCTTCAAAAAACGTATCGGATTCGAACACATTATCGAGACCGCTTTGGGCATGCAAAACGTCCATGAAATCGCCGCCGCATCCAAGCGAAACGAGAGCCTGCATTTCGGTGTCGCCGACTATGCCGCCAGCACCCGCGCGCGGACGACCGTTATCGGCGGCGTAAACGAAAATTATGCCGTGCTGACCGACCCCGATGCAGACGGAAATCGGGCCAACCATTGGGGTGACATGTGGCACTATGCAATCTCGCGCATGGTCGTCGCCGCGCGCGCCAACGGGTTGCGCCCGATTGACGGCCCATTCGGCGATTTCTCGGACCCCGAAGGCTACAAAGCGGCGGCCTACCGTGCGGCTGTGATCGGCTGCGAAGGCAAATGGGCGATCCACCCGAGCCAGATCGCATTGGCCAACGAAGTGATGAGCCCGTCCAAGGAAGAGGTCGACCGCGCCGAACGCATCCTCAAAGCGATGGCCGAGGCCGAAGCCGCCGGCAAGGGCGCGGTATCGCTTGATGGTCGCCTCATCGACTATGCATCGATCCGGCAGGCAGAAGTCTTGGTCGAAAAGGCGCGGCAAATCGCGATTGGCTGATGCTTAACGCGATGAATGCGCGGCTGAAACAGGGTTGGTGGCCACATTGGCCGCTGACACCTTTCTGAGTGAGCTTGTAGTGAGCCGAGACCCTCAGACCAGCATCAACCACAATTCGTCAAAGTTGGACTGATACAAACGCCATGCTTCACGGATATCAAAACACACAGCGCCGCATGTCAGCCGTCTTGTTCGACGCGACACAGGATTGGTGGACGGCTTTCGCTGATAGCCCAGCTCGGCAACACACCGGCGAGCAAAATCGCCAGATAGCCCATCATTTCCAACCATTCCTCCCAGAACACGTGCGACGAGCTTTCAAAAAGACCCTTTTCGAACGTATCACCCGACAATATCAATACGAACCCCAAGATGAGCCAATGGCCTCTTTTCCCGGCCCAAAATTGCTGGAACAGGTGCCGCAAACGAGTGTCTTTGCGCATCCAGAACGCGCCCACCCAGAGAAGACAAGCGACGAGCACCACAAGATGTCCGGCCTTCGCTATATCAACCGCTCTTTCGCTTACACCATAGACCTTCAACCACGAGATTTCTCGTCCCGCGCCGACAAAGCAAATATTGGCTACGAACACGCGAATCGACCAATGTGGCTCGGAAATGAAGATCGGCAACCAAAGCAATCCGCCCAACGTCAGCAGGAAAAGCTCCAGGGTTTCGATCAATCCATTTTCTTCAGGACCGATATTTGAGATCTGAAAACGCTGGGAAAGCGGCACCCCTAACAGAATGAAAAGCACCAGGAATGTGATCATCCCTAACCAAACTCGGTGGCTGGTCCGGCGGTTGAGAGAATCTAACATAATGTTCCAACCCGCCAAATTTGACGAAACTTTAGATAAAATTTTGCCCACGGCATCATTCCGATCCTCAGCCGAGACACCCGAAATCTGAGGGGCAAACGACAGAGAAAGGCATCATACGCATGCAACGAAAGGCTGCAAATCACGATTCCTTGGCACGATGCCAGCGTAAAGCAACGCGGCGTAGATGTAGATTTTTCGACACGGAGACTGCGCACACATTCGGCAGTGTTTTGGTGTGACGAGCGTCTTGGAGAGAAACCGTAATGGCAACGCACCTATGGACACAGCGTGCGTTCGGTTTTCGCCAAGGTGTTCTCCCAAAACGGCGTTTTTGCACCCCAAAATGACGGCTTGGGTCACGATGATTTCTGGGCGGTATCGTATCTGCGGAGATGATGGGCCGGTAAGGGCGTTTCCATTGCCACCCGAACATTTGTTCTTGAGATTTAGGTCAAGCAAGCGTTGACCAATAGGAAAATTAAATTCACAATAGGAATATTGTAAGCTTGGAGGGCGACATGGCTCTGGACGATACAAAAGGTGTCTGGAAATCTGGAAAGGGCAAGGGTCGTCGAACGCCGAAGGGTCGTCAGTATGAGGATGGTGCGCTTTCGGATGTGCGTGTTTTGCTGGGCGATGCGCCGGTTCGGCGGGATTTGCTGATCGAGTATCTGCACCTGATACAGGATGAATATGGTCAC
>NZ_JBDWLR010000031.1:0-3255 GCF_039973035.1 Sedimentitalea sp. | reverse complement strand
GTGAGTGGGGCGGAACACGCGGTTGATGATCCAGCGTTCGGTGCGGCATTTGAGACAGTCGTCCGCTGCAAAAATCATGGCCGCATTTCGGACCCTGGCGCTTATGTCAAAGCTCTGGCGGATCATTTTGTCGACCAAGGTGGAATGCTGCAAATCTGCGATGTTCGTGATGTAGACGTCACAGACGGCGTGATCACAGGTCTACACACCTCAGAGGGAGCGATGAGCGCCGATCACATCGTCTTTGCCATGGGGCCGTGGTCCAAGGCGATTGCTCACAAGCTCGGTGTCAAAGTCCCGTTTGAAAGTGAACGGGGCTATCATCTGGAATTCATCAACCCGACTATCATGCCAAAGGCCCCCATGATGGTCGCCAGTGGCAAGTTTGTCCTGACCCCGATGGATGGCCGATTGCGTGCTGCGGGTGTCATAGAATTCGGTGGACTTGAAAAAGGACCAGGCAGGGCCCCGTTCGAGATGCTGCATCGCCAGGTCGCAGAAATCCTGCCGGACATGAGGAGTGATGATGTTGTTGAATGGATGGGCCATCGCCCCGCGCCAGCCGACAGCCTGCCGCTGATCGGTGCAAATGATGCGCAGGGACGCAGCTATAGTGCCTTTGGCCATCAACATGTTGGCTTGACAGGCGGACCCAAAACGGGTCGGATCATCGCAGATCTGATAGGCGGTAAAAAACCGAACAATGATTTGGCAGCCTTCGATCCTATGAAACATGCGGCACGATAGTGCAGCCGTCTGGGAGGACACCAATGACGATTCTAAAGACCACCGCCGCGACCTTTGTCGGCGCCCTAATGGCGACGAGTGCGTTCGCAGACGGCCACGCCCAGTCGTGGGATATGCCGATGGCCTATGCCGCGACAAATTTCCATTCCGAGCATGGCGTGATCTTCGCTGACCTCGTGCGTGACTACACAGATGGCGCGATCGACATCACGGTCCACCCGGGCGGGTCGCTGTTCGGTGGCGGTGACATAAAGCGCGCCATCCAGACCGGTCAGGTTCCGATTGGAGAGCGTTTTATGTCGGCCCACGCCAACGAGGCTCCCCTTTTGGGTTGGGACAACCTGCCGTTCATTGCCACCAGCTATGAAGACAACGACCGACTGTGGCAAGTTGCCCGTGAAACCGTAAACGCGCAGTTGGCGGACCTGAACCTTGTGGCGCTCTATACCTGCCCATGGCCGGGTCAGGGGTTTTACTTTGACAAGGAAGTGAACTCTTCCAAGGATACACAGGGGATCAAATTCCGGTCCTATAACTCCGCCACAGCGACCTTTGCAGAAGAACTGGGCATGATTCCCGTTCAGATCGAAGCCGCAGAGCTGAGCCAAGCCCTGGCGACCGGTGTCGCATCAGCGTTCATCTCGTCCGGATCTACCGGGTATGACCGCCAGGTTTGGGAGCATCTGAGCCACTACTACAAGGTCAACGCATGGTTGCCGCGCAACTATGTGATGGTGAATACGCAAGTCTGGGACGGTCTGGATCCAAAGCTTCAGGCAAGCATCCAGAAAGCCGCAGACGAGACCTCGGCGTCGTGTTCCGCCAAATCGGCTGAACTGGCGAACTTCTACTTCGCTGAGCTTGAGAAGAACGGCATGACTGTTCAGGATGCAGGTCCAGAATTCCTCGCCGAACTCGAAGCGATTGGCACAAAAATGACGGCTGATTGGCTGGCGACAGCTGGGACTGACGGCCAGGCGATCCTTGACGCCTACAACGCCAACTAAACCTTTCTGGCCAGCCCGCGCTGCTGCGGGCTGGCCTGTTTTCGTTTCAAATATCGAGAACCCGAAATGCGTGACTGGTCACCCGTCATGAACCTGCCCCTTTGGGTTTGGCTCTTTGTTCTTCCAAGCTTTATCGGTGTTGTCTGCCTGATTGTGGGCCCAAGACTTGAACCCTACCTTCGGCCTCTTTGGCGTATTCTCGACCGTGTTTATGCAACAAGCGGCGCCATTGCTGGGTTCTTTATGATCATGATCCTGACGTTGATCGTGATCGGAATGGTCGCCCGCTGGACAAGCGTCGCTGTGCCGGGCACAACCGAATTTGCAGGCTACGCTATGGCGGCCACTTCGTTTTTTGCGCTGTGCCACGCGCTGACCCGCGGCGCGCATATTCGCGTGTCGATAATCCTGAATGCCAATGATTTCTTGAAAAAATGGCTCGATTTGTTCGCAGTGTTTGGCGCGGCCGTCATCGCCACTTATTTCGCGCGTTACGCAATCAAGGCGAACTTCTTCTCAGAAATGCTCAACGACCGCACGCAGGGCCAGGACCAAATCCCCGAGTGGTTGGTGTCCTTTTTCAGCCTTGATTTTGCGGGCGTCGCGGCGGGTAGCACGACCTTGGTTTACACCCCCATCTGGATACCGCAACTGGCCATGTCGATTGGTACGATTTTGCTGGCGATTGCCCTGTGGGACACGCTGTACCGGATGCTCGTGACGGGTGTAAACCCGATTGTGTCGGAGTCCGTCGAATGACCGAAGCTTACGCTACAATCGTTTTCCTGTTCGTCCTGTTCACCTTGCTTGGTTCGTCCATCTGGATCGGTCTGGCGCTTATGGGCGTTGCCTGGGTCGGGATGGAACTGTTTACCACCCGCCCAGCCGGCGATGCCATGGCCACAATCATCTGGACTGGGGCGTCATCATGGACGCTCACAGCTCTGCCGCTGTTTATCTGGATGGGTGAAATCCTTTATCGAACACGATTGTCCCAGGACATGTTCCGCGGGCTTGCCCCATGGATGCGTTGGCTCCCCGGTGGTTTGCTGCATACCAATATCGCAGGCTGCACTATTTTTGCCGCTGTCTCCGGGTCATCCGCTGCAACACTGACCACGGTTGGCAAGATGTCGATCCCTGAACTGCGGAAGCGGGGCTATCCTGAATACATGATCGTCGGAACCTTGGCGGGGGCTGCGACCCTTGGCTTGATGATACCGCCGTCCCTCACGCTGATTGTCTATGGCGTGTCGATCAACGAAAGCATCATCAAGTTGTTCATGGCCGGTATCATCCCCGGCCTCGTGCTCGCAGCACTGTTCATGTCGTATATCGTGGCGTGGCATTATTTCCGCCCCGAACAACGCCCAGACCCCGAACCCAGCATCAGCTTTGGTACAATGCTCGCCGAGAGCCGCTTTTTGATCCCGGTACTGTGTCTTGTTTTCGCGGTCATTGGATCAATGTATTTCGGCTGGGCCACCGCCACCGAGGCTGC